>JAFYLX010000155.1 GCA_017556895.1 Bacillota bacterium
CTTGTTACATAGCCACCGATGTCTACTCCGTTTTCTAGTTTCTTTATAGAAACTTCAGTTATATTTTCTTTTAATACAACTTCATACTTTTTAGATATATGTTTTGTTGGATGAATTACATTGTTAGAAAACTCTCCATCATTTGTTAAAATTAATAATCCTTCAGAATCCATATCTAGTCTTCCAACCGGATATACTCTTTCTTCTACTTTAACTAAATCTAACACAGAAGGTCTGCCAAATTGTTCTTTTGATGTAGTTACATACCCTTTTGGTTTATTTAGCATAATATACACTTTGTTTTCCTCTAAAGATATTTGTTTTCCATCTACTACAACTATATCTTCCTCTTTAACCTTATATCCTAGTTCAGTATTTACAACTCCGTTTACTAAAACTTTACCTGCTAGTATATATTCCTCTGCTTTTCTTCTAGAACAAACGCCGGAACTAGCTATATATTTATTTATACGTATTTCTTCCAATTAATTCACCTCCATGTATTTTCTTCATATAATATATTATTCCATAAGTCTTATGTTTATATATATCTTGAGCAAACATAATGTTTGCTCATTTTATTATTTATTCTTATTATTTTAATTTATTTAATATTTCCTTAAATTCTTCTGGCTCTTCTTGTTCAAACTCTATATACTTGCCTGTTGTTGGATGATTAAATCCAAGTGTTTTTGCATGCAATACTTGTCCACATATACCAAACTCATTCTTTGATGGGCCATAAGTATCATCTCCTAAAAGCGGATGTCCAATATATGACATATGCACTCTTATTTGATGTGTTCTTCCAGTTTCAAGTTTCGCCTCAACTAAAGTATATCCAGATTCGTAGAATCTTTTTAATACCTTAATATGTGTAATAGCATTTCTTGAATTTTTCTCAGTCACCGCCATCTTTATTCTATCTGACGTGCTTCTGCCAATAGGTAAATCTATCTTGATATTATCTTTCTCAACTATACCTTTTACAACAGCAATATATTTTCTTGTTATATCATGCACCTTAAACGCGCTAGAAAGCGTTTTATGAGCTTTATCGTTTTTAGCGACTACAATTATGCCACTAGTATCTTTATCGATTCTATGGACAATTCCAGGCCTTACAACGCCATTTATAGCAGAGAGTCTATCTTTATGTGTAAATAACAGTGCATTTACTAAAGTTCCTGTATAATTTCCATTACCAGGATGCACTACCATACCCTTAGCCTTATTTACTATTATTATATCTTCGTCTTCATAAACAATATCTATAGGAATATCTTCTGCTACCGCTTCTATTTCTGTATTTTCTATTTCCTCTATTTCAATAACATCTTTCATTTTTAATTTATATGATGCTTTAACAGATTTTCCATTTACAGTTACGTTCCCTTCTTCTATCATTTTCTGAACAAAAGATCTTGTAAAGTCTTCATTTATATCATTTAAGTATTTGTCTATTCTTATTCCAACAAATTCATCTTCTAATATTTCGTATTGCAAAGTTACCTCCTAAAAAAGAACTCGTACATAGTATATATTTTACCATTTTACGAGTTCTTTTGCAATATTATATAACGCTGTCTGCAATTACATCCTTTAATGTAATAGGAGTAACTTTGCCTTTGTTTATTCGTTTTAACAATTCTCTTACTTTTCCTTCATCACAATCCACATTTTCCACAACACATTCGTCTAATATTTCACCATTTGGATTTAATTTTTCTATCTTTATTCCTACATATCCTTTAGTTGCTTTTAGAATATAATATTTACATCTAAAATCTTTAATATATCTTTCATAAACACATTCCATTTTATTACTCCTATGCCTTTATAGTTTTTAATTTTTTACTCATCGTTACAGCAGTTCCTTCACCTACTGTTGAATCTATTTGAACTTCATCCATAAACGTTTCCATTATTGTAAAGCCCATACCAGCATGCTCTAATTCCGGTTTATTTGTGTATGTGGGAGTAGTTGCAAGTTCAACATCTTCTATACCTATACCACTATCTACAATCTTAACCCAATAGTATACCATCTGATCTACTTCTGCTAGTTTCATTTCTACATCTATATATTTACTTTCATCATTTTCATATCCATGTTCTATACAATTTGTAACCGCTTCTGATACAGCTGTTTTTATATCTTGTAATTCATCCAAGGTTATATTCGTCCTGCTTAAAAAAGATGCAGCAACAACTCTTACTAAAGATATATTATCTAAACAAGCTTTTATCTTAATATATATTTCATTTAACATCACACACCTCTTTTAGCTTTGTCATAAAGCTGCATCAATTTCTTAATATTAGGATTTGCATTTACTACATTGAATCTACAATTTAACATATCTGCTAAATTCTTTCTACCTACCACAAAACCTATACCCGAGCTGTCCATAAAAGACACCTTTTCTAAATCCAGTTCACAAATCTTCGGGCTATATCTCATAATATATCCATCTATTATTGTTCTTAAAGTTTTGCATGAATTAACATCTATTTCCTCATCTAATATAATACTAAGTTTATTTTTACTATTATCATATGTATATGTCACTAAAACCACCTCGTTAATAGTATAGCAATTTATACTGTCAAATTTTGTCGAAATAAAATCAGGTATATTAAAAATAATGTCAAAAAAGCACAAGAAAACACCTCCGGTAATACCGGAGGTGTCTGACGTTTGTGCTTGTTGATTACTCAACAATTTCAATAGTTACATTTGCACCAGTTTCAGAATCTGTTACAGTGATGTATCCAGCAGCGGGGACGAATTCAACATCGCCTGCATCATTAACGATGCCTACGAGTGTGATCTCAACTTCGGTATCAGAAAGGATAGCGATAGCTAAGAAATCCTCATTGCCAAATCTAAGATTTTCTGCCTTAACACCCTCAAGAGTGAGGATGATGGGTTCTGCATAACGCATAGTCTCAGGGGCATTGATCTTTACAACAACGGGTACAAAACCTTCATTGGTGGGCTCATCCTTGATAACAGGAGCGTCTGCTACAGGAGCATCCGTTTCGGGAGCTTCGGTTTCAGGTGCTTCAGTTTCAGGAACAGTGGTCTCAGGAACTTCGGTTTCAGTAACCTCAGTTTCAGGAGTTTCGGTTTCAGGGACTTCAGTCTCAGGTGCTTCCGTCTCAGGAACTTCCGTTTCGGGAGTTTCAGTTTCAGGAGCGGTGGTCTCTACAGAGATACCAGGGTTGAGGTTGATGTCATTCTTAACCATTACAGCTGCGCCGTAACTAATGAGTGCTACAACCAAGAGTACAAGTGCTACAAGTGTAATCCAGAACATCTTTCCCAATTTCTTGAGAATAGCAATCACAAGAAGGATTGCAAGAAGTGCTGCTACGGGAATAAGAGCAAAGCCAAACAATCTCTTAAGAGAAAGAAGAACAATTGCTGCGAGTGCTACAAGTACAAGCGAACCAAAAACAAATACCCGAACAGGGAACTTGTAAGTATGTTTGCCAGTACCTTCATCGTAGGATGCTTTATAAGCATTCACGATTTCAGAGATGGTGAGGGCCAAGCCAACTACCGTGAGGGTGATTACAACTGCTTCAAGCCATGCGGGCATAGCAAAGAAGAGTGCAAAGAGAGCTACGAGAGCTCCGCCGAGGGTTGCGAGTGCGAGTACAACGTCTTTTGTAGATTTCATTTTAGAAATCCTCCTTTAATAAAAAAATTTTTTTATATATATATAATGGAGCTTATTACAGCTCTCTTAAAAAGGAAATTAGTAATTATATTATAGCACAAGTAGACATAAAAGTCAAATTAGCAGTCTTTTCCAACACAAGAAAACACCTCCGGAAATTCCGGAGGTGTCTGACGTTAGCTTGTTGATTACTCAACAATTTCAATTACTACATGCACGCCACTTACAGAGTCTGTAATGGTGATGTAACCAGCAGCGGGGACGAATTCTACATCGCCAGCATCATTAACAATGCCTACGAGAGTAATCTCAACTTCAGTATCAGAAAGGATAGCGATAGCTAAGAAATCTTCATTCCCAAACTTAAGATCATTTGCATTGATACCCTCAAGGGTAATTACAATAGGTTCTGCATAATACATAACCTCAGGTGCATTGATTCTTACGACTACAGGTTCTACTACTTCGGGCTCTTCTACGGGCTCATCTTCAGAAATCTCAGGCTCTTCTGTTTCAGGTACAGTTTCCTCAATCTCCACTTCAGGGATTTCAGGCTTTACAATATCTTCAACAGGGTTCTCTTCAGGAGTTTCTTCAACGGGTACGTCTTCGATTTCAGGTACATCCTCAATTTCAGGAAGAGCTACGATGTCAATAGTTACGCTTTCACCACTTACAGAATCTGTAACAGTGATGTAACCACTAGCAGGTGTGAATTCGATTTCTCCAGCATCAGTAACATAACCAAGAAGAGTTACATCAATCTCATTATCATTAATGATAACGATGGAGAGATAGTCTTCATTGCTAAACTTGATGTCATCTGCTTTGCAACCTTCAAGAGTAATTGTGAAGCATTCACCAAAAGACATAGTCTTCGGAGCGTTGATTTTTACAACAGTAGGAACAATGGGTTTGGTTTCAGTCTCGGGAGTTTCAGTTTCGGGAGCCTCAGTCTCGGGAGTTTCAGTTTCAGGAACCTCAGTCTCGGGAGTTTCAGTTTCAGGAACCTCACTCTCGGGAGTTTCAGTTTCAGGAACTTCAGTCTCAGGAGTTTCGGTTTCAGGAACTTCAGTCTCAGGAGTTTCAGTTTCAGGAACTTCAGTCTCAGGAGTTTCAGGCTTTACGATATCTTCAACAGGTTTCTCTTCAACTTCACCATCTTCCTTGTCGTTAATTTCAGGATCAACATTTTCAGTATCGGGAGTGGTTGTTTCTACAGAGATGCCAGGGTTGAGGTTGATGTCGTTTTTAACCATCATAGAAGTGCCATAACCAATAAGTGCTACTACAAGTAAAATCAGTGCTACAAGTGTAATCCAGAACATCTTGCCAAGTTTCTTAAGGTAAGCAATTACCAAAAGGATTGCAAGAAGTACTGCTACAGGGATAAGTGCAAAGCCATACAATCTCTTAAGAGAAAGAAGAACAATTGCTGCAAGTGCTAAAAGGATAAGTGCACCAAATACAAATACCCGTACCGGGAATTTATAGGTGTGCTTACCAGTTGTCTCATCATAGGAAGCTTTATAAGCTTTAACTACTTCAGAGATAGTGAGGGCCAAGCCAACTACTGCAAGGGTGATTACTACTGCTTCGAACCATACAGGGATGGATACGAATGCTGCGAACAGTGCAACAAAGATTGCTGCGAGGGTGCTAAAGGCAAATGCCACGTCTTTTGTAGATTTCATTCTAGAAATCCTCCTTAAATAAAAAAATTTTTTTATATATATAATGGAGCATTTATTACAAACGCTCTCGCAAAAAGAAGTTAATACTATAATTATACCATAAGTATACATAAAAATCAAATTCGGATTAAGCAAGAAACAACCCGTAAACATTTCTGTTTACGGGTTGGGTTATGCATCACTCAACGATGTTGATAGATACATTGGTGCCGGATACGCTATCGGTAATAGTCACATATCCAGATGCAGGTACGATTTCCACTTGACCAGTGGTCTCGTTCACGATTCCTACAAGGATAATGCTTACCTCGGTATCCGAGATTTTGGAAATGGCAATAAAATCTTCATTGCCAAATACAAGGTCATCAACCTTGCATCCTTCGAGCTTAACAGTAATAGGTTTGCCGTAAGACAATGTGTCAGGGGCATTAATCTTTACCGTTGTAGCGGGAGGAGTGGTGGTGTTACCAGGGGTCTCATCACCGGGCTTTTCGGTTTCATCGCCAGGTTTTTCATCTCCGGGCTTTTCAGTTTCACCAGGTTTTTCGGTCTCATCGCCAGGCTTTTCCGTCTCGTCGTTGGGAAGCTGAGATTCGTCGCCAGCAGGTTCAGATGCTACCAAACCAGGGTTCAAACTGATGTCGTGGTGCGCCATATAAGCGGTACCGTAACTGATAAGGAATACAGCAAGAAGAGCGAGTACGATTGCCACCGATACAAACGCTACTTTCCAGTGTTTAATCCAAGCAATTACGCAGAGTGCCAACAGCACAACAGCAAGCGGAATAAGAGCAAAGCCAAACAGTCTCTTGCATGCAAGCATGATGCCAACCGTAATGGCAGCTAAGAGAACTGCACCAATTACAAAGGTCCAGATGGGGAACCTGTAAGTGGGCTTACCCGTGGTTTCGTCAACGGAATCCTTCCGCATGTTGATGATGGTCACAACCGTAAGTGCTGCACCAACAACAGTAAGTGTGATTACTACTGCGAGTAACCAAATGGGCATTGCGACAAGAAGTGCAAGCATAAGTCCTTCAAATGTCGCGAGTGAAAGGGCCAAGTCTTTCTTGAATTTCATAAATCCGAAATCCTCCTTTAATGTTTTATATATATATTAACCAGTAATTACTTGCCTGCCCAACCAAGCAAATTATCACTTGGTGCTAACCAATCTCACACAATAATATTTTAACATAAAAACAATAAAAAGTCAACATTTCTGCTGACTTTTTATGTCTACTCTACTATTTTGCATCAACCAATTCTTGCCACAATCTGTAGTCATGAACATAAGTTGTTTTTTCCATTGCATCTACTACATTATAGAATACTACTCCATCTTCTCTTACGTTAGCTATTCTTAATTTGTTTTCTGGAAGTGTTTCTATAACTGGTCCTCTAAATGCTAAGCTGTTTACCATTGCAACTGCTTCTCTTCTTAATGCATAAGAATCTGGATTTGATTCTTCACTTGAAACAACGTTTTGTCTCATTAATTCCATTATATAATCCTTCTTAGGAGATACTTCTCCATCTTTTCCTGTTAAAGCTTCTGTATATAAGAATACTGGTTTAGAAACTGCTAATTTTTGTTCTGTCATATGTGCTGCCGCTTCTGCTAGTATTTGCATTACATCTTCCATTAACATAGGATTATTTGGTTTGAATGTTCCATCTGCATATGGTTTAATTATTTCAGCTTTTGCAAGTGCTGCTACAGCTGCTCTTGCATATACTGGTATTGTTTCGTAATCTTTGAAGTTTTTGTATGCCTTGCTCTTATAGTCTACTTTAATAATTCCAGCATCTGCTAATAACTTAGCAAATTCTGCTCTTGTTATTTCTTCGTTTGGTCTAACTTCATTTAATGCATCAATAGCTACTAATGTCTTATTGTATGTACCAACTTTACCTTCTGTTAAGTCGATAAATAATTGTCTCATATATGAGTATGATACTGTATCATTAGCTGTTGTTTTTAATGTTGCGTAAAATTCTTCAGATACCTTCTTACTTGCTTCAAGTTCAACATTTTCTACGAATCTTACTTTTACATATAATCTACAATATCCTGTTCCACTTGTTGCTGCATATGCTTTTACATCACCAAGGTTCCATGTTACTACTGTCGCTTTATCTGTTACGCTTTCTACCTTACCGCCACCGTTTATTTCAAGCACTCTTACACCATAAGGTATTGTTAACTCAAATTTAACTCCTGTTGCGGCTGCTGTACTTCCGTTAAAGTATTCAACAATATATGTCATTTCGTTTCCTTTAACAACATAGTTTTGTTCTTGTGGGAAGTATAAATCTTCATTTTTCTCTGCTTTTAACCAAGAAGCAAAGTAATCTATTTCTTTGTTTACATCACCTATTAATTCTAGGTCATCTATACAATCTACTTTTTCAATTACAACTGGTCTTAAAGCATCTTCTTCATCACCAGGTTGTGTTGGCACTTCTGGTTTTGGATTAGTCTTTTCTATTATACTGAATTTTGGTCCTGTTGCTTCTTTAGATCTATTTCCTTCAGCGTCTAGCGCTACACCAGATGCTATAACAATATATTTATTGCTTCCAACTGTTCCTTTTATATTTTTTAATGTGATTTCTGCTGATTTTAATCCGTTCATTTTAACAGATATATCTGCATCAAATCCCACTGTTTCAATTTTACTTGTATATAAATTTACTTCTGTTACTTTAATATTATCTGCAAATGTTACAGTATATTTTACTGTTCCGTTTGCATATATTGCTGTTGGATTTACAGAAGTTATATTAACTACTGGAGCTATAGAATCTTTTTCTTCAGTTTTGATTATTTCAAAGTTAGCTGATTCTACTGCTTTAGTTTTGTTACCAGCCGCATCTTCTGCTGCTCCCGCATTAATTGCTATTCTATTATCTTTATCTATACCGCCTTGAACATTTGTAAGTGTTACTGTTCTTGTATTTCCTTCACCTGTTACTATTATATTTGCTGTAAAGCCTATTAATGTAACATAGCTCTTATCAAAATGAACTTTACCCATAGCAGTCTCGTCTGAGAATACTACTGTGTATTTTACTGTTTCACCTAATTCAATTGTTCCTGGCTTTGGTGCAGATATAGCTATTGATGGAGCTGTTGTATCCTTAACTGGTGGAGCTATAACTGTAAAGTTAGGTGATTCTACCACTTTAGTTTTATTTCCAGCTGCATCTTCTGCTGCTC
>JAFYLX010000156.1 GCA_017556895.1 Bacillota bacterium
CGGAGAACCAATTGACCTATTTAAACTAGCTGAAGTAGGTAAGCGAGGTGTTAAATTGATGCTTTGCGATAGTACAAATGCAATCAAACCTGGTTTTACTGCTTCAGAAAGAAATGTAGGTGAAACATTAGAAAAAATATTCAAGAGAGCTAAAACAAGAATCATCATTGCGACATTCTCATCAAATGTTCATAGAGTGCAGATGATTATCGAGAATGCCGTAAAGGTAGGACGTAAGGTTGCCATTTCCGGCAGAAGTATGGAAAACGTTGTAGCTCTTGCCACAGAACTTGGTTATTTAAATATTCCTGAAGGTACAATTGTTGATCTTAAGATGACAAAAAATATCCCAGATGACCAGCTAGTAATTATAACTACTGGAAGCCAGGGCGAACCTATGTCAGCCTTATCCAGAATCGCTTCAGGAGAACATAGAGCAGTTAAGTTAAAGCCAGGAGATATGGTTATATTCTCATCAACACCTATTCCAGGTAACGAAAAGACTGTCTTTAATGTAGTAAACAAGTTATTTGATAAGGGGGCAGAAGTAATTTATTCAGATGTAGCTGATATTCACGTATCTGGACACGCGCAGAGAGAAGAACTAAAGTTACTTCATTCCCTAATTAAACCTGAATATTTCATGCCTGTTCACGGTGAATATAGACACCTAATCGAACACGCAAAACTTGCCGAAGGGCTAGGAATGCCAGAAGACAACGTATTTATTGTTGAAAACGGAGATATTCTTAGCATTAGCAAAAAAGATATTACACTTCAAAAGAATATGGTCCCTGCAGAAGCAGTCTTAGTTGACGGATACGGCGTAGGAGATGTTGGTAACATCGTTTTAAGAGACAGAAAACTTCTTTCTGAATCAGGCCTAATCATCGTGGTAGCTGCGATCGACCAGGCATCACAGACAGTAGTATCTGGCCCTGACATTATTTCTAGAGGTTTTGTCTACGTTAGAGAAAATGAAGAACTAATGGAAGAAGCAAGAAGAATTTGCATTGAAGCATTAGAAAGATGTGAAGAAAAGGGTGTAAGTGACTGGAACACAATGAAATCACAGGTTAGAGATTCTCTTGGCAACTATATTTACGATACAACTAAGAGAAGACCTATAATTTTACCAATTTTCTTGGAGGTATAGACCAATGAATGTATATGATCAGGCTCATGGATTAGCCCATGCTATTAAAGCGTCTGAAGAGTATAAGCAGTATGATCAGGCGAAGGCTAAATTAAAAGAAAACCCTGAATTAGAAAAAATGATCAAGGATGTTCAGAAAAAGCAGTTTGAAATTCAGGCTATGGTTATGATGGGACAGGAAGTTCCGCAGGATCAGATGGCTTCAATTCAGACTTTATATGCTATCATCCTAAAAGATCCAGTTGCTGCAGCATATATGGAAGCAGAAATGCGTTTTTCTGTAATGATGAAGGATGTATATGAAATCCTAGGAGAAGTTTCAGGAATGGGTGATATGCTTGGCTAACCTAATCAAGACACCCGATGAATTGCTTTTGATTATGAAAGCAGAAGCCATGGGAGATATGTGTTTTGAGCACATGCTTGATTTTATTAAACCCGGTATGACAGAGATTGAAATTGCAGATGAGATTGAAAGAGTTCTTAGATCTCTTGGTGCAGAAGGTTTATCCTTCCCAACAATCGCTGTTTCCGGTGTTAATTCAAATCAGCCTCATGGAGTTCCATCAGATAAGAAAATTGAAGAAGGTGATTTTCTTACTATGGATTTTGGTGCAGTATACAAAGGATATTGCGCTGATATGACTAGAACTGTTGCCATAGGATACGCAACAGATGAGATGCAAAAGGTTTATGATATAGTCCTTAAGTCCCAGCTTGCAGGCCTTGCTACAGTAAAAGCAGGCGTAAAATGCTTTGATGTAGACAAAGTTTGTCGTGATATTATCACAGAAGCTGGTTATGGAGAATATTACATCCATGGAACAGGACATGGTGTTGGCACAGAGGTTCATGAACCGCCTACACTAAACTCAAGAAGTGATGAAATTTTACAGGAAAATCAAGCTGTAACAGTTGAACCTGGTATTTATTTACCTGAAAAGTTCGGTGTTCGCATTGAGGACTTGGCAATTGTGACTTCTTTTGGTATAATAAACTGCAGTAGGTCAACAAAAGAGTTAATTATACTCTAGAAATGATATAAACAAGCTATTTAAAGATTGGAGAGAGATAACAATGATTTATGCAAGTGATTTCAGAAAAGGTATGACATTTGAAATTAACGGAGATCCACATGTAGTAGTAGATTTCCAGCACGTTAAGCCAGGTAAGGGCGCTGCTTTCGTAAGAACAAAGTATAAGAACATCTTAACAGGTGCTACTAGAGAAGAAGCTTTCAACCCAGATGACAAGTTCCCTAAGGCACACATCGAAACTAGAAAGATGCAGTACTTATACAACGATGGCGAACTTTACTACTTCATGGACCCTGAAACTTATGATCAGATTCCTCTAGCTCAGGATCAGGTTGAAGAAGCTATGAAGTACTTAAGAGAAAACGACGAAGCAACTATCAAGTTCTACAAGGGTTCCGCATTCTTAGTAGAAGCTCCTAACTTCGTTGACTTAGTAGTAATCGAAACTGAACCAGGTGTAAAGGGCAACACAGCTACAAATGTAACTAAGGCTGCAACTGTTGAAACTGGTGCTGTTATTCAGGTTCCTATCTTCATCGAATCCGGAGAAAAGATCCAGATCGACACTAGAACTGGCGAATACTTAGGTAGAGCAAAATAATTAAACAACAGAGCATAAAAGGACATAACTTTTGTTGTGTCCTTTTCTTCAATATTAAAAGAGGTAACCAATGGATTTTAAGAAATTCGACTTCAAGAAATTTGATTTCAAAAAAATCGATTTTAAAAATATTAATTTAAAGGAAATATTTGAAACTCTTACAGAAACAAAAGAAAAGAAGATTATTTCTGCTTGTGTTTCTGCTTTTGTTGTTTTACTAATTGCAGGCTTAATCTTCTATTTCACTGGAATAGGTGCAGTTGATAAGCATGACGAAGAATTGGTTACAATTAATATACCGACAGGTACTGGAGCTTCACA
>JAFYLX010000157.1 GCA_017556895.1 Bacillota bacterium
AAAGTATAAGATTAAGGGTACGATGTGGAAGAAGCCTTTCAAGAGAGGAAAGGCCGAGTACAAGGATGACCTACAAAAGATAGATGAACTTCGCCAGAAGGCCATTGCAGGACTTGAAGAGTTAGAAGATGTTTTCAAGGCAGATACGACGGCAGAGTTCATCAAGGGGCTGTATGCATATATAGCCGGTGACCTTAATCTTCAGCAGAAGACGCTAGACTTCATAGTACGCCAGGAAGAACAAGAACTCTTTGACTTGGCTGACGAGACTGCTAGGGTTTGGGAGAGTATCACCGGAATTTTAAATCAGATTTATGAAATCATGGGCGAGGAAGACTTCGACCCAGAAGAATTTAGAGATATGTTTTTGGTTGGCCTTGGTCAGGTGGAAGTGGGCTTGCTTCCTCCGACAGAGGACGGACTAATCCTAGGTAATATCCAAAGAAGCCGAAGTGGCAGAGTTAAGGCCCTTGTTGTCATAGGCGCTAACGAAGGAATATTGCCACAGGAAAAACCAACACAGGGACTTTTCTCAGCAGAGGAAAGAGAAATTTTTAGGCAAGACGGCAAGGAACTGTGCAAGGTGGACTCCATTAGATTTATGGAAGAAAAACTAGCTATATACAGAACCCTTTCCGCAGCGGATGAATACCTATGGGTTAGCTATAGCCTTTCCGACACAGAAGGAGCGCAGCTTAAGCCATCATCTATATTCCTAAAGCTAAAGGAACTGTTTCCTGCAGCAATGATTCAGCAGGATGTAATCAACAGGGATGTGGAGCTGGAGCTTGCAGGAGGAAAAGTAAACGGACTTAGACACCTTACTCGTGCACTTCAAGACGTGGGAGAGGGGAAACCTTTGTCACCAAAGTGGGCGGAAGTGCTAAGCTGGTTTGAAGAGAATCAGAAAGAGACACTAGAACCTGTTAAACACGGTCTTGCTTTTAGAAACATACAGGAAGACCTGGGGCAGAAAGCAGCAGAAGCTCTATACAAGAGGAATGTGAATCAGGCATTATCACTAAGCCCGTCAAAGCTTGAGCGCTTCTCGAGATGCCCGTTTTCATATTTGATTTCCTATGGCCTAAAGCCGGAGGAAAGAAGAATCTATGAGGCTGCGCCTAGAGAAATCGGCGATATCTATCACCAGTGCTTGATGAAAATTACACAGGAACTTACTGTAGAGGGACTGGCAATCACAGACCCTAATTCTCCGTGGATGACGGTAACAAAGGAAAGATGTTATGAAATAATCGATCAGGAAGTTGCCAAGATTTCCGCAGAATATAGAGAAGGACTGTTTGAAGCCAGCAATGTAGAGTCTTATAGGGGCGATAGAGTTAGAGAAACTGCAAGACAGGTATGCTGGACGGCCATTGAACAGGTTAGAGCCGGCAGAATTCTGGATATTAAGCCTGAGATAGCCTTTGGTAGAAAAGAAGGAAGCCACATTCCGCCGATAGAAATAGAGCTTGAAGATCAGAAGGTATATATCGAAGGGGTAATCGACAGAGTCGACTACCTAAACGATGACAGGGTCAAAATCATAGACTACAAGACCGGAGACGAAAGTTTCAGCATCAAGGAAGCTCAGGATGGCTACAGACTGCAGCTTATGGTATATCTACAGGCGGCGTGTGAAAATGAGAAGAAGCCGGCGGGTGTATTCTATTTCCGCATTACTGAACCTATGGCTGAACTGACCCCGGATAAGATGGATCAGGAGACGGTGGAAAAGGAAATTAGGAAGAATTTCAAACTCGACGGTATCCTGGTAGACGACCCGGTGGTTATAACTGACATCGCGGGAGAATTTGGTGGTTATAGCGATATTATTCCGATAAAGAAGACTAAGGATGGCTATGACAGCAGTAGTCGAAGCGGTCAGAATGGCCTTATGACAGAGGAGGATTTTAGGAATCTTCAAAAGGTCGTATATGATAAGATAAAGGATGCTTGCCAAGACTTATTAAATGGCAGGATTGATGCTCATCCGATGAAGACGAGGGATAAATCTGCGTGTACTTATTGCCAGTACAAGGGTATATGTAGGTTTGATACAGTCTTTGAAGGGTGCAGATATAATATAGTTGGATAATTGTCGGACTAGCCTAGGGACTGGCCAGAGGCCGGCATGATATGGAGGAAATGAAATGTTTGAAACTAAGAATTTAATCATTCGCCCATCTGAATGGGGCGACTTAAACGACTTCTATGCTTGGGAACAGATGCCGGAAGTAACTGAGTTTTTCAGCATCAGAGACGGACAGACCATGGAAGACGTAGTTAGAAAATACGTATCAGACGACAACGAGACGTCTGCAAGACAGTTCACAATCCTATTAAAGGGAGAAGGCGAACCTAAGAAGATTGGTAGAATCGTACTAGGTGATATTGAAGAAGGATGGAAGGCAGAAATCTGGAGAATCTATATCGCAGATACAAACCTTCGTGGCAAGGGCCTTGGAAAAGAAGCTATGGAAGCAATCATGGCATACTGCTTCGATGAGCTTAAGCTAGAAAGACTATATCTTGACCACTATACAGGTAACCCTGCATCATACCTTTACTTATCATTAGGATTCCAGTACGAAGGTGTGTTACGTAAGAACTGTCGTAAGAATGGCATCCTATACGATGTGCATCTAATGTCTATGCTTAGAGACGAATATTACAATAGATAGAAAACGCTAGATATGTATCTAGCGTTTTGTTATTTGTGTAATTCGCCTCTAATATCTTCTTCCATCAGTTCTTTGATTCTATCTTTTGATAGGCCGCAGCTGAATAGATAGTAAAGCTTAGTTACGGCTGCCTCCGTAGTCATATCATAGCCACTTACTGCACCTGCGTCTTTTAGAGGACTGGATGTAGCGTAAGTACCCAATTTAACCGTGCCCTGCATGCACTGTGAGCATACAGTAACGATTGAGCCTTTGTCGAAGGCTTTTTTTATTATAGTCGGAAGTGAGTTGTCATAGCTCGGGATGTTACCTGCGCCGAAGGTTTCCAGTACTATGCCGCTTAGTTTTTCTGTCATTATAGACTCAAATAGACTAAACTGGATGCCCGGGAAGAACTTCAATACGCCAATTGGAATCTGTTTTAACTTTCTTAAAGCGAAAGGTCCTGTCAGTGCCGGACGCACTAATGCAGCCTTGTTATACTTGATATCAATACCCGCTGTCGCAAGTGGCGGATAGTTTGGTGATGTGAAGGCAACAAGATCGTCTGCGGACATCTTAGTTGAGCGGTTTCCTCGTAGAAGTTTACCGGCAAAGAACAGAGAAACCTCGTTAGCGATGCCGTGGGAGGCAATAAGCATAGAGGAAATAAGGTTGTCCTTGCCATCACTTCGTATTTCACATAACGGAATTTGAGAACCTGTTAGGACTACAGGTTTGTCTAGGTTTTCCAGCATAAAAGACAGAGCTGAAGCAGTGTAGGACATTGTATCAGTACCATGTAAGACCACGAATCCGTCGTAGTCGCTATAACGGCTCTCGATGGCCTGTCCGATTTCAACCCACTGCTCAACAGCCATGTTTGAGGAGTCGAGTAAAGGATCAAATTCGACAACATCCCAAAGAGGCATATCTTCGTGCCCTAAGTCTGGGATTTGGTTTAAAACATCTGATATATAGTTCTTTTTTGGCGCATAACCATGTTCAGTGGCAACCATGCCGATAGTTCCGCCGGTATATAAAATACAAATTTTCTTCTTCATAAAAGGCCTCTCTTCGAGGATATCGACGTATCGACAAAATGCGATATCCCCATTAAATAGATTCTAAATTCATTTTAACACATGACCTCCAAAAACGCCACGCCGTAAAGAAAGTTGCGAATCTAAGTTTTGTTTTTTAGTCCAAATAGACTTGAGAAAAACGGCAAAATTATGTATTATATGAGTAATATATGCTTACAATGGGAAAGTGTTGTAAAGCAGCAAAAAGGAGAGTTGTAAAATGAAAGAAAGATACCCAAAATTAGAAATAAATTTAGAACATCTGCACCATAATATGGCTAGAATCGTAGAGAAATGTGGTGGCCATGGCATTCAGGTAGCAGGGGTTATCAAAGGAGTTAACGGACTTACTGAAGTTGCTAAGACATTTGACCACGCAGGTTGCGCTTTCATCGCATCCTCAAGACTTGAACAGTTACAGGATGCAAAGGATGCTGGCATCGAAAAGAAGATGATGCTAATCAGAATCCCTATGATCAGCGAAGCTCACGACGTAGTAACAATTGCAGATATCAGCTTAAACAGTGAACTAGAAGTAATCAAGGCTTTAAACGAAGCTGCTAGAATCGAAGGCAAGCTTCATAAGGTTATCTTAATGGCAGACGTTGGTGACCTTAGAGAAGGCTGGTGGGATAAGGATGAGCTAGTTGACGTTGCAGAATACATCGAAAACAAGATGATCAATATCCAGCTTGTTGGTGTAGGATTTAACGTAGGTTGCTACGGCTCAACAATGCCTACAGTGGATAAGCTAAACGAACTAATCGAGATTGCAGAAAGAATCGAAGCTAGAATCGGCCGTGAATTAGAATATATCTCCGGTGGTGCGACAAGCACGCTTCTAAGAATTTGGGATGGTAATATTCCAGAAAGAATTAACCTTCTAAGAATCGGGGAAGGCGTACTTCAGGCAAGAGACCTTGATGTTTATTATGGATACGATATGTCCGAGCTATATCAGGACGTTTTCCGCCTAAAGGCAGAAGTTATAGAAGTTAAGGATAAGCCTACTCATCCGGTGGGAGAAATCGGAGTAGACGCTTTTGGACATTGCCCTGCATATATCGACAGAGGTATCAGAAGAAGAGCGTTACTAGGTATGGGTAAGGTTGACTACGGTGATCCGGGTGAACTTCTTATCATGGAAGAAGGCATCGAAATCGTTGGTGCAGCTAGTGACCACACAATTATCGACGTAGAAGACGCAGCAAAGGACTGGAAGGTTGGCGACATTATGACATTTGATGTATGCTATGCAACAGCTGTATTCTTAACAGCTAGCAGAAATGTCGTAATTGAGTACGTATAAATAAGGCTAAAAGCACGAAAAATAGCCATTTTTAAAGGATGAACATTGACAAATCCTTATAAATAATAGTATAATATTTGGCACGACTAAATCAAAAAGTCGAAAGGAGTATTTAAATAATGTCAGAAGAAATTTTATTAACCCAGGAAGGTTATGACAAAATAGTTGCAGAGCTTGAAGACCTAGTTGCAGTAAGAAGAAAGGAAATTTCCGAAAGATTAAAGGAAGCTATCTCCTACGGAGACCTTTCCGAAAACGCAGAATACGATGCAGCAAAGAACGAACAGGCTGAACTTGAAGAAAGAATTCTTAAGTTAGAAAATATGATTCGTAAGGCTACTATCATCAACGAAGAAGAAATGTCATCCGACAGAGTAAGAGTAGGCCTTACAGTAAAGGTT
>JAFYLX010000158.1 GCA_017556895.1 Bacillota bacterium
AAGGCGACTTCTCTGAAAAAGCTGATTTAAAAGTTACTATCGATGCTGGAACGACTGTAGAGGTTGAATTCGAAGTGGTAAACTCTTACAAGATAGACCTTGAAACTGTTGGAAGCGGCGATGTTGTAATCGTCAAGGGCAATGATTATGTAGCAGATGGCGGTTCAATATATGAAGACGAATACTACGTATTAATCGCCAAGGCTGAAGAAGGCTGGATGATTGCTGACCTTGAGGGATGGAATCTAATCGACAACGGAGTTTACATGAAAAAAGTAAGCAAAATTGATGGAGACCAGACTGTCGTAGTAGAGTTCATCAAGATAGATGATGACGAGGGCGATGAAGGTGACGATCCTGGTGATGAGCCAGGAGGAGAAGGCGGCGACTCCGGCGATATCCCTAATGAACCAGGAGATAGCGGCGACGGAGACAACCCAGGCGACAAACCACAAAATTCAGAAACACCGGAAACAGGCGACAAAGCTATGAGCACATCACTACTTCTAGTAATGATGATGGTAAGCGTGTTTGCTATGGTAACGGGGAAGAAGATATACGGCAGACTAGTTAAAATTGAATAGTGACAGATACTCACGCTAAAGTACCTAAAGGATTATCGCTAAATTAAAGACTTAATAGGCCTCCTATGATAAAATACAAAATCATGGGAGGCCTTTTAATATGGAAATAAGAACGAAGATTAAAATATTAATATGTCTATGCATAACTTGTGCATTGCTGATTTGTATAGACTCATATTATAGAGAAAGCGACAACCCATATGAGAAAAGTGATTTAGAAAGCCATATTGTGGCCGAGTCTGAAGAAAAAATTATGACTAAGAATGGAATTGTTACGATTTATGATGTAAAGAACCTAAAATTTGGAGATTATTATAAAATTTGTTATATGAATGGAGCAAATGGTTGGAATATATATCGAATTCCCAAAGAAAATCATGTTGAGTATGGAATTCCAACAGTTTTAAAGAAGGAATGTGGATATGAAGTAACAATAAAACGTAAAGGTATAGATGATTTAATATATGTCATTTCTTAAGATAGATTAGACCAGGATGTATAAATGAGAAAGGGATTATTATGGAGTATTTGAACAGACTGCTTAATGTCATTATTATTGCATTATCTATTGTTGTTGTAATTTTTGCAACAAAGGTAATTATTGATATTAGAGGGACTGGGGTAATTATGGAAGAAACATCGCCAGATGGCAAGTATGAAGTAATTGTTAGCAAAGAAAAGATTCCAGAGATCTTTGAGCGTTCTATAGATTTAAATACTATTGAGTTATACGAAAAGAAAAGTGGACGACTTATTTCTTATTTTGAAAACGAAATGGAGACACTTACGGATTGTACGGATATTGAATTTGTGTGGTTAGAAGATGGTATTCTTGTTAAAATGAAAGGCGGTGTTTGGCTTGAATTAAGTTATGCGGAGTGTTTCTTGCCATTCTAAAAATAGGGAAGCAAATGTGCTTCCCCCTAGTTATTAGTTTGCACTCTCTATGGTATCAATTATTTATTCTTTTTTGTAAACATTTTCTCAACTGTACCTACAAAAGCGAATATACATATCATCATCACTGCTTTGAGGGTCCAAGAGTCTACGTGCAAAAAGATTGGGAACACCACCAAAATATACGCAATGTTGAATAAAATGCTTCTATCTGTCGTACCTAGGAATTCTTGCGGTTCACCAAACAATAGCTGAAAGATTTGTAGACCATTGTCTTTCATATAGGCTTTGTAGTCCCTTCCTATTTCATCCTTGTAGGAAGCTAGTCCAGGCCTGCTTAGACATTGGCTCAAAGCCCTATCGTCCTTGAAGAACATATACACTATAGTTTCATTTTCTTTAGACGACATAACCTTATAGCACAGGAGTTCTTTGCTATAAAATTCAAGCAGGAAGTCAATTGACTTTTCCTTTAATTTCGAAATATCTGATTCTATACATTTGTCGAAATTATATTTCCATTCTAGGCAAGCGCCAACCTCTACGGCCTGTGCGAATTCTTCATCCACATATTGCTTAAGCTCAGGACGTTCAAGCATATAATACTGGTTTAAGTTTAGGTATACGACGTTTATATCGTTCATCTTCTAATCACCTCATATTACAAACAAAAATCCATAGTAAACTAGTGCTAGCACTACTGCAAAAACCGTAGCGGACATTGCGGGCGCTTTTAACTGGACTTGTACTTTTAGCTGTATTACTTTTGTGGCAGCCAGAATTATTGCTATACCATAGAGCGGATTCTCAATAAATCCTTCAAGGTAGGAAATACTGTCGCCAAGGAATAGCTTGGACATTACCGGTATTGCAAACATACCTACAATGAGACATTTAGTCCAGTCACTTTTTAGAATCAGTTTGATGTCGGATAAGACTATTCCAATGTAATCTTTAATAGTAAGTTTGCCATCTGCTGCGAGCTTTCTCGCCGCGAATTCTCTAAAATGCTGGAATTCGTCATCGGACATTAGGCTATCTATGGTGACGCCGAAAAGTTCTGATATTTCTTTTAAACTGTCAATACTTGGGTAGCTTTTGCCGTTTTCCCACTTTGAGACAGCGGTTCTGGTTACAAAAATCTTTTCTGCAAACTCATCCTGAGTTAGCCCTGCACCCTCTCTTAATTTCTTGATATTGTCGCTGAACATATATAAATCCCCTTTTGTTAAAGTTAAACATATCGATGTCCTGTGTTTTGTTATTTTAATTATAACAATATGTGAGAAAAAGTCACGCGACTAATATTCACGTTGCCAGATATCTATTAAACTGCGCATACAATGGACGGAGTTGTATATCATATGGTACAATATTCCAACAGTAGGCATGAATCTGCCTAACACAAATCGGTTGTAAAGGAGGCTTAATGCAAAATGAAAACCATTGCGAAGAGAATTATTTGTGTAGCATTAGTCGTTGTTTTGATCATATGCGGACTTTTTGTAAACGGAAATATTGGGATTTCAGAAAATAAAATAGTCTCTGATATTCGTAATATGCAATATATTGATGACAGCTGGGTGATAGAAGGAAACGCTACAGATGATATGGCGGCCTATATTTGCTATCCAGAAGACAAAAGTGATTTTGTTTTTTCTGTATATCTTAACCATCCGGGACTGTCATTTGGATACTTTTTCCGTTATGGTGGTGCCCTTGCTGCTATTGAAGAAGGAATTTTGGAGCTCGAGCCACAATTAGATGAATATGAAGCAAGTGCATATATTTCGATGAACACCAAGAAGGCAGAAAAGCTTAAAATCGACAATGGTACAGAGATTAAGGTAATCGATATTGACAGTCAAAAGCCTTTTGCTATTGTCCTGCCAGATGATGCTGGGGCTATCAGCTTCTATGATGTAGATGGAAATCTGATTGAATGCGTTAAAGAAACGATGTAGGGGATGGTATGAATACAATAACTATTGAATCTAAAACAAAACTAAATTCTTTGGAATATGATGTTATTTATACGATTTTTTCCGGCAGAAAAAAGATGCTAAAAGGTAAATTAATACCTACTTATGAGGCCATGAAAAGACGAGATGTTCCTAGGGCGTTATTGTGTATTTTAACCCTATGGTATTTATGGGACAGCATATTCATACCTCATTTAGTTACTAGAGGCGGCTTGACTTTTCTAGTATTTTTCTTAGCGGTGCTCTTGGTTTGTAATCTGATTATAAAGAATCGCTATAAAAAGATGTTTGAAGGAAAAGAGTATCACTACAAATTTACTTTTGATCAAAATGGAATTGATGTAAAGAATTACGAAGCAGGAACAAAATATTTTTCTTGGGAGACGGTTCAGGGAAGCTATGTTATAGATGATCTAATCGTGTTCCTTACTGAAGAACCTAAGGGATTTTTGTTCATTAGAAAAACAGATGAACTTGAAAAAGAAATCATTGATTACATAACAGCGATAGGAAAGCTAGAAAAAATACATTACTTAGACAATGTAGATGGAATTCTAAAACTCCAGAGCGTACCCACAAAAAGGGTAAAGAGAACCAGAGTTGTAAAAAACATTATGACTGTTATCTTTATCATAGCAATATTAATCTTAGACTATTACGGGACAGGGTACATAATATATAGCCGATTATTCCCAAGACCATAGCAAAAGAAACAAAAAACTCACGAAATCGCCAGCCTTATGGTGTGTTTCGTGAGTTTGTAGTTTTTTGTTAGATTTTGGCGCAAGCCATTGCTTTTCGGTTGCGAGGCAAACTGCCGAGCGTGCCTTATAGCTTAATATCTCCTTCAGCAACCATTACGCCGCTGCCGCCAACCTTGATCTTGCAAGCGCCTTCAGCGTCAACATCAAGATGGGATAGGATAACTGATGGTCTTTCCATCTTTTCGCCCTGAACGAATCTGCAGTCGTCGCCAGCCTTAACGAAACCGTTAAGGTATCCGTAGTATGTAAGTGCGCCGTTGGAAGTACCAGTAGCAGCTTCTTCGTCGATATCATATAGAGGAGCGAAGTTTCTTACGTGGCAAGTTGTGCCTTCTTCTGCGTCAGTTGTGAAAGCGTGAACGCCAACAACTTCGTACTTTTCGGAAAGTTTTGATAATGCAGGGAAGTCAGGAGCGATAGCTTCTAAGTCAGCCTGAGATGCAACCGGCATCATAATGTCAGGAAGACCAGTGGAAACCATCTGAGGAAGTAAAGTTACGCCCTTTGCCTTCTGGTCAGCATAGTCAAGGCCCATGATCTTGTAAAGCTCAACTAAACCTTCTTCGTCTGCGATTTCATTAATCTTAACTGGAGTAGCCATATCCATTAGAACGAAGCCGTTCTTAACGTCGATGTTTAGGTCGCCAGCTAATGTATGGTTGATATAGCTGTTGTTATCTTCGATATATCCTCCGTATAAAAGAGCCTTGAAAGAGCCGATTGTAGCGTGGCCACAAAGGTCAACTTCAGCAGCTGGAGTGAAATAACGAATGTTAAATTCCTTTTCATTGATGCGCTTAATGAAAGCAGTTTCGGAATAGCGAAGTTCTGCAGCAGTCTTAACCATCACTTCGTCAGTTGGGAAGTCTGCACCTTCAGGAAGGATTACAACACCGGCAGGATTTCCGCCAAAAAGAGTTTCAGTAAAAGCATCTACAATATAAAGTTTCATTTTAAGGTCGCCTCCTCTTAAGTCATTTATCACAATTTCTACTCATTATTTACGAAAAAATGTGGTATAAATATATAGTACAAGTATATTTCAAATTGAAAAATATATCAACAATTAAAGGGGATTTAAATAGATAATGAAGAAAAAATACGATGTCACAGGGATGGGCTGTGCGGCCTGTTCTGCGAGAATAGAAAGGGGAATCTCCAAGATGGAGGGTGTGGAAAGCATAAACGTCAACCTGCTTACAAACTCCATGGAGGTAGTTTTCGACGAAGAAAAGATAACTAGCCAGACGATTATGGACGAGGTGTCCGCGCTAGGCTATGGTGCCACAGAGGAAGGCACTAAGGTTGAGACGGCGGAAAAGGATGTAAGCGCAGAGAGAAGAAGCGTAATTGATGAAGAAGAAGCGAAACTTCGCAAGAGATTCCTTACGTCTGTGATTTTTGCGGTGCCGTTATTCGTGATTTCCATGTTTATGGGAGTTCAAATGCTGTTTCCGTCCGAAACGGTAGTGAAGGTGGTGTGCGTGGCACTCGTGATTCCGATTGTAATTGTAAACTTTAAGTTCTACAAAGTGGATATACCGATGCTCTTTAGAGGGGCTCCGAATATGGACTCTTTAATCGCGGTAGGCACGATTGCGTCAGCAGCACTACTGTATTTTGATTCCATCGGAATGATTCTGACTCTTGTTACTCTAGGAAAATGGATGGAAGCTAGAGCAAAGAAGAAGACTACTGATGCCTTAGAAGGACTTATGAGCCTTACTCCGGAGACTGTTTCAGTGATTAGAGATGGCGAGGAACTTATAGTACCGACGTCTGCTGTAAAGGCCGGCGAAACTGTAATTGCAAGACCGGGCGAGACTATCGCAGTTGACGGTATTGTACTTACAGGAGAAACTTCCATTAACCAGGCGGCTATCACTGGCGAAAGCATTCCTGTAGAAATTTCGGCAGGCGATAAAGTAGTAGGTGGAACTCTAAATATAGATGGATATATTACTTATGAGGCTACAGAAGTAGGCGGTGACACTGTCCTTGCCAAAATTATTGGACTAGTTGAAGAGGCGTCATCAAGTAAAGCTCCCATTTCAAGACTTGCCGACAAGGTCAGTGGCGTATTCGTGCCGGTTGTAATCGGTATTGCGGCAGTGACTGTCGCAGTTTGGGCCATTGTCACTGGATTATCAGGTCAAATCGACTGGAGTCACGCCTTTGTATGCGGAATTTCAGTATTAGTTATTTCTTGTCCTTGTGCACTTGGACTTGCTACACCGGTTGCCATTATGGTGGGCACTGGCCGTGGGGCTAAAGAAGGTATAATCATCAAGTCTGCAGAAGCACTAGAAAATCTAGGCAAGATTGACACGATCGTATTCGACAAAACAGGTACTGTTACTGAAGGCAAGCCTGCGGTGACGGATATCATTTCACTATCAGAAAAGTCCGAAAACGAAATTCTAAAAATCGCGGCAAGTTTAGAATTACAGTCCGAGCATCCGCTTGGCAAAGCTATTTGTGAATATGCAGAGGAAGATGGTGTGCAGACTCTGTCAGTCGAAGACTTTAAATATGTATTCGGCAAGGGTATCGAGGCAAAAATCGACGGCGTTCGACACTTTGCGGGCAACAAAAAACACATTGAATCGGCGATAGACGATTTGACGGCAATCAACACGGATGAGGTAACTCCTGGCCCGGCAACGGCAATCGACATAAAGCTTTCCCAGCTTCAGAAGGAAGGTAAAACTACGATTCTAATTGCAGACGAAAAGAAACTTCTGGGAATCATAGCCCTAGCTGATGAGCTTAAGAAGAC
>JAFYLX010000159.1 GCA_017556895.1 Bacillota bacterium
AAAAGCACATCAAGGAAATGGGCGAAATGGAGCCTATCGTTAACAAATATAGAGAATACAAGAAGGCTAAGGAAGGCATTGCTGAAGCAAAAGAAATGCTAGAAATGGGCGATGAAGAATTAAGAGAATTAGCTAAGATGGAATTATCCGAATTAGAAGATCAGATCCCAGAAATGGAAAACGATCTTAAGATTTTACTTCTACCAAAGGACCCTAACGATGAAAAGAACGTAATCTTAGAAGTTAGAGCAGGTACTGGTGGTGACGAAGCTGCTCTATTCGGAGGAGACCTTCTTCGTATGTATCTTCGTTATGCTGAAAGACGTGGCTGGAAGGCTGAAATCATGGACATCAACGATACAGGTATCGGCGGTGTTAAGGAAGCTGAAGTTCTTATCAAGGGTAAGGGCGCTTACTCCAGACTTAAGTACGAATCCGGTACTCACCGTGTACAGAGAGTTCCTGCAACTGAATCTTCCGGCAGAATCCATACTTCCGCAGCTACAATAGCAGTACTTCCAGAAGTAGACGATGTAGAAGTTGAAATCAATCCAAACGACGTAAGAGTAGACGTATATCGTTCCTCCGGTAACGGTGGTCAGTGCGTAAATACAACTGACTCCGCTGTAAGACTTACTCATATGCCATCCGGCCTAGTAGTAACTTGTCAGGACGAAAAGTCCCAGATCAAGAACAAGGAAAAGGCTTTCAAGGTATTAAGAGCAAGACTTTACGACTTAAAGTTACAGGAACAGAACGACGAAATCTCTGCTGAAAGACGTTCTCAGGTTGGTTCCGGTGACAGATCCGAAAGAATCAGAACATATAACTTCCCACAGGGTAGAGTTACTGACCACAGAATCGGTATGACACTATACAAGTTAGATAGCTTCTTAGACGGAGATATCGACGAAATTATTGACGGCATGATCACTAGTGAACAGGCTGAAAAGATGAAGAATTTATAATTTTAAGATTTAAGATTTAAGAATATGGTTTTAGATACAAGAATTTTAGGTACAACTGAAAAAGAAATCGAGTATGCAGCCCAGATTATTAAAGATGGCGGTCTAGTTGCTTTCCCGACTGAAACCGTTTATGGACTTGGCGCTAACGCTATGGACGCGGAAGCGGTTTCAAAAGTGTATGAAGCCAAGGGTAGACCTAGCGACAATCCTATGATTGTTCATATTGCTAGAGATGTGCATATGTTTACGGTTACAGACCAGATTACAGAAGATATGCAAAAGCTTATGTCTGCGTTCTGGCCAGGCCCGCTTACTATGGTAGTCCCTGCGAAGCCGGAGGTTCCGAGAGTGGTTACAGGTGGCCTTGACACTGTTGCCGTAAGAATGCCTGACAGCCAGCCTACTCTTGATTTAATCAACGAGTCTGGATGCCTTCTAGTAGGCCCTAGTGCAAATCTTTCTGGACATCCGAGCCCAACAACTGCGTCCCACGTTGACGATGACCTTCATGGAAGAATCAACGCTATTATTCAGGGGCCGGACTGTAGAGTCGGAATTGAATCCACAGTGGTTGATATGACTAGCGAAGTCCCAATGATACTTCGTCCGGGCTTTGTCACAAAAGAGCAGCTTGCCGAAGTGCTTGGCAAACCTGTAGATATGGACCCTGCAATACTTACAAGACCTGAAATTTTCGACAATAACGGACTTCTTGAAACTGACGAGAACTACAAGCCTAAGGCCCCTGGTATGAAGTACAAGCACTATGCGCCTAAGGCTGAGATGATCATCTTTACAGGTGAGCCTGACAAGGTAAGACTTGCTATGGCAGAGGAAAAACTTGAGAGAGCTCAGTTTGGCCAGAAAGTAGAAGTTATGCTTTATGGTGACAAGGATCCGAGTGTAGCGGCGAAGGAATTCTTCGCACAGCTAAGAGAATACGACAAGACTGATGTTGACGTAATATTTGCGACAGCATTAGCTGAAGATGGCGTTGGCCTTGCTGTTATGAACAGAATGTTCAAATCAGCAGGATATAATATTAGAGAAATTAAGTAAGAGGTGAAAATTATGAAAATTGCATTAGCAAGCGATCACGGTGGATTTGCACTTAAAGAACAGGTTAAGGAACATCTGCTAAAGAGAGACGTTGAAGTTATCGACCTTGGAACAAACTCAGAAGACTCTGTTGACTATCCTGCATATGGAACACTTTGTGGTGAAACTGTAGTTTCCGGCAAAGCAGATTGCGGAATCGTTGTTTGTGGAACAGGAATTGGTATTTCCATCGCTGCAAACAAGGTGAAGGGCGTAAGATGTGGTCTTTGTACTTCCATAGAAATGGCTCATTTAACAAAGCAGCACAACAATGCTAACGTACTTGCTTTAGGCGGCAGAACAACTGCTCCGGAGCTAGCTATGGCCATCGTAGACGAATGGCTGGACACTGAATTCGAAGGCGGCAGACATCAGCGCAGAGTTGATATGCTTGACGCTTTATAATAAAGGAGGGTAATTATGGCTAAGGTACACGTATTTGACCATCCATTAATTCAGCATAAGGTTTCCCTTATGAGAAAAACTGATACTGTAACTAAGGAGTTCAGAGAACTAGCGACAGAAGTTGCTATGCTTATGGGCTTCGAAGCTACAAGAAATTTAGAACTTGAAGAAGTTGAAATCGAGACTCCTATCTGTAAGACAACAGTAAAAATGCTAAAGGGCGAAGATATTGCAATCGTTCCAATCTTAAGAGCCGGACTTGGCTTTGTAGATGGTATGCTTGCCCTAGTTCCAAACGCAAAGGTTGGACATATTGGTCTTTACAGAGATCCTGAAACTCATCAGCCGGTTGAGTACTACTGCAAGCTTCCTACTGATATCGAAAAGAGAAGAATTTTCGTAGTAGACCCAATGCTTGCAACTGGCGGCAGTGCAGCAGCTGCAATTGACTTCATCAAGCAGAGAGGCGGCAAAGATATCGCATTTATGTGCTTACTTGCAGCACCAGAAGGTCTAGAAGTACTAGAAAAGGCGCATCCGGATGTAGACATCTATGTTGCTGCTCTAGACGAAAGACTAAATGAACACGCTTACATCGTTCCGGGTCTTGGAGATGCCGGCGATAGATTATACGGCACAAAATAACGAAGGAGAATTAGTAAGAATGAAATTTGATTTTATTCCAGATGACGTTAGTAAATTTGATAACGTATACGACGTATTAAAGGAAAGAGGATTCATCGAACAGTCCACAGACGAAGAAAAGGTTCGTGAATTACTTCAGAACGAAAAGGTTAAGTTCTATATCGGATTTGACCCTACTGCAGACTGCCTACACGTAGGTCACTTCATGCAGGTTATCATCATGATGTACATGCAGAAGTTCGGCCACACACCAGTAGTTCTAATCGGTGGTGGTACAGGTATGGTTGGTGACCCTTCCGGCAGAACTGATATGCGTCAGGTTATGACAGTTGAAACAATCGAACACAACTGTGCACAGTTCAAGACATTATTCGATAGATTCCTTGACTTCGACGAAGAATGGGAATACGTTGGAAACAACGGTGTTTATGAACCAGGTCACGAAAACAAGACTCCTGAACCAGGAAAAGCAGTTTCAGTAAACAACGCACGTTGGATCCGTCCAATGAGCTACATTGAATTCATGAGAGAAATCGGCTCATGCTTCAACGTAAACACTATGCTGAGAGCTGAATGCTTCAAGCAGAGAATGGAAAGAGAAGGCGGACTGACTATGCTGGAGCTTGGTTACATGCTGCTGCAGTCATACGACTTCATGGTAATGGCAAGAGACTTTGATGTTAAAATCCAGTTCGGTGGTAACGACCAGTGGTCAAACATCATCGGCGGTGTTGACTTAACTAGA
>JAFYLX010000160.1 GCA_017556895.1 Bacillota bacterium
AGAAGATTTAGAAATTGATGAAATCGATGGGGCTTTACTAGACCTTGGTGTATCATCCTTCCAGCTTGACAACCCTGAAAGAGGTTTTTCATATATGAATGACGCACCTCTTGATATGAGAATGAGCCAGGATGATAGTTTCACGGCATATGACGTTGTCAATGATTACGATAAAAAAGAATTGACAAATATCATTTCTAAATACGGGGAAGAAAGATGGGCGTCTAGAATTGCCGACTTTATTGTAAAAGCAAGGGCGGACAAGCCTCTAGAAAGCACATTTGAATTAGTGGATGTAATCAAGGCAGCGATTCCAGCGTCAGCTAGAAGAACTGGACCACATCCAGCTAAAAGAACTTTCCAGGCCATCAGAATCGAAGTGAACGATGAACTTGGCCAGCTCGAGAGAGCAGTAGAGGAATTCTGTGATGTGCTAGCACCAGAGGGAAGAATATGTATCATCACTTTCCACTCTCTAGAAGATAGAATTGTAAAGGATATCTTCAACCAGAGAGCAAACCCATGTACATGTCCTAAGGAATTTCCGGTATGTGTATGTGGCAAGAAACCTGACATCAAGAAGGTTACGGGCAAGCCTATCGTATCTTCTGATGCGGAATTAGACGATAATCCTAGAGCTAGAAGCGCGAAGCTGAGAGTAGCTCAAAAAATATAGAAGATAATTAGTTAGAGGGAAAAATGGCAACAGCAAGAAGAGCATACACAAGCGAATACGCATTTAACTTCACTCCGGAAGTACAGCCGGAGAGAGTCAAAAGAACTAGACAAAGACCAGAGAGAAAGGACGAGCAGCAGGTAAGAAGAAATCCGCAGGGCGGAACTATTTCTGCTGATACTTTACGTTCTTTAATCGTCGGTGTTTTAGCTATAGGCATTATTTTAACAGGCGTAGTTATCGTAAATGCTCATACAGCTAGCCTGCAGTATGCGGTAAACCAGCTTGAAAGCCAGAATGCTATTCTTCAGACTGAGATTGATATGCTAGAAGTTAAAATCGGAAGCAATACAAGCATCAGTCAGCTAGAAGATTATGCAACTAGTAAGTTAGCAATGCACTATCCTGAAGGTAATGAATGTATCCACCTAGCTACAGTTGAATTACCGGAAGAAAATCTTGCAGACATTATAAAACAAAAGGCCTACGCATAAACAAAACGCTCGGGCAATATACATAGTTTAGTAAATAATTTCATACATGATATTGAGCCGGATAACTTAATAGTAAAATTAGTATTCGGCTTTCTGTATGTTATAGGGAGTAAAGAAGATGAAAAATACACCTGTAAGAGTGATAAATAAACAGCGAATAGTTTGGGGATTTGTCCTAATAGCGGTTCTTATGATCTTGTTGATTTTCCGCGTTGCCTGGATTCAGATTGTAGATGCGAACGAACTGACAGAAAAGGCGATTGGGCAGCAGACAAGTGACATTACAATTGAGGCAAAAAGAGGCGCGATTTACGATAGAAACGGCAAAGAACTCGCAACTAGTATAACTTGCTATACTCTATGGGTTAGACCGGCGCAGCTTGCCGAAAATATGACAGCCGCTGAGATAACACAGCTTGCTGAAACTTTGGCACCGATGGTAGATATGGATGCAGCCGAAGTTAATAAAAAGCTAGTAACAGAACAGGCGTTGGTAAAAGTTTCTCAGTATCTTGAAAAGGATATAGCGGATCAGATTAGAGATTTAGAAGTGGTGGGTCTTGAACTGTCAGAGGCAACGAGAAGATATTATCCACTTGGAAACTTTGCATCACAGCTACTGGGAAGTGTAACTATCGACAATACGGGAAGAACAGGAATAGAGCTTGAGTATGACCAGTATTTGAGCGGTGTAGACGGCAGATGGGTCAAAAACACTGACGTTGTAGGTAATGTCCTTGTGGATGGATCCGAAGAATACTTTGAAGCAGAAGATGGCTTAAACGTTGTTTTAACTATAGATGAAGCAATACAGTACTATGTGGAAAAAGCTCTAGAAAAGGGCATGAAGGATACGGATGCTGACAGAATTATGTGTCTTGCTATGGATCCAAAGACTGGAGAGATTCTTGCGAGTGCTATAACGCCTGGCTTCGACCCTAACAATGCCACTGAACCGGATAACGAAAAAGAGCTAAAGGCTTTCGAGAAGCTTGAACAAGAAGAGCAGATGAGCTATCTATTCGATATGTGGAGAAATCCTATCGTGAGTGACACTTATGAACCGGGGTCAACTTTTAAGCTTTTAGTATCATCCGCCGCTTTAGAAGAAAGTGTAATCGGAAACGAGGATACTTTTAACTGTGGAACTAGCATAAATATAGCGGGAATTAGACTTCACTGCTGGAGTACAACAGACCATGGTATTCAGACTATAAGAGAGGCTCTGGGTAATTCCTGTAACCCTGTACTTGCTACTATTGCTACAAAGATGGGCGCAACAACTTTATATAAGTATTTAGATTTATATGGAATTACAGAGATGACAGGCGTAGATTATCCGGGTGAAACTGGTTCCATCATGTATGCGCTAGATAACGTTGGCCCTGTTGAACTAGCTACTATGGGGTACGGCCAAGGTATCTCACTTACTCCTATTCAGCTGTTAACTGCCGTGTCCTCAATCGGTAATGATGGGGTGTTATTGCAGCCTAGATATGTTAAGGCTCTGACTAACGCTTCAGGCGACGTTGTTAAGGAGTTTGAAACAAAAGAAGTTAGAAGGGTATTATCATCAGAGACTGCAGGGCAGATGCGTCAAAATATGGAATTCGTTGTATCTGAAGGCGGTGGTGGAGCTGCCAAAGTAGTAGGCTATAGAGTTGGTGGTAAGACTGGTACAGCTAACAAGGTAGAAAACGGCGCATACGGCGATTATTACTACAGTTCATTTATTGGAATGGCTCCAATGGATGATCCTCAGATTGCGTTGCTAGTAGTTGTAGATAGCCCGAAAGGCGACACATACGGTTCCTTAACTGCTGCACCTATTGCTCACAACATCCTTGAGGATACGCTTAGATATATGAATATTGAGCCTAAATACACAGAAAAGGAACAGGCTGAAATTGAAGGTAACTATACTACGGTTCCGAACGTTGTTGGGATTGAATATAGTGATGCTGCCGGCATGATTGCGGGCGCTCAGCTTGCTTGTGAAAAACCAAGCGGATCTTCAAGTGATTTCGTAGTTGCGGCTCAGTATCCTATTGCAGGAACAAAAGTGAAGAGAAATTCCAAGGTATACGTTTACGAAGAATAATATATGATTATTGCCGGAGAAACCGGCGGAGGCATATTTGAAACTTTGTGAATTGCTGGAAAATGTAGAGCATAAACGCATTGGAACGGATGACAAAGAAATAAACGAACTTACATGTTTTTCAAAAGATTCAAAAGAAGGAAGTCTGTTTTTTGCTATCAAAGGTTGCAATTATGATGGCCATGATTTCATCGAAGAAGCCATTACAAAGGGTGCGGTTGCCGTAGTTGTAAGCCGAGTGCCAGAGCATATTGGAGCAATGCTGGATGTGGCCACGATAATTGTAGTAAAAGATGTGAGAAAAGCTCTTGCTATGGCTAGCTGTCGGTTTTATAATAACCCTTCGGAGCACATGCAAGTTATAGGAGTAACAGGTACTAAAGGTAAGACTTCAGTTACTTTTATGATCAGGCATATTCTCGAGAAAGCGGGTATTAAAACCGGTATCATTGGTACGGTTTACATAGGTTATGGGGATAATCTTAAACCGTCAATTGCAACTACTCCAGGACCTATAGAACTTCAAAGAACTTTTAGAGAGATGGCTGATGACGGCTGCAAGGCTGTGATTATGGAAGTTTCATCTCAGGGTCTAATGCAGCATAGAACAGATGGAATTGATTTTAATATAGGGGTATTTACAAATATATCTCCTGACCATATCGGTGAAGGAGAACACGACAATTTTGACCAATATATGTTTTGCAAAAGCCTATTGTTTAATAATGTGAAGACCGCCGTGATTAACGGTAATGATAGGAATTGGGAAAAGATTGTTAGAAATAATAAAATAAAACGTAAGATATTCTTTGGGAATCAGGAAAAGTGCGAGTGTTTAGGGTTCGATGTGCCACATTTGGATTTTTCCTATTCCGATGTAAAAAACGTAAAGAGGGCTGGTAAACTGTGTACTGAGTTTTTACTCAGGGCAGGTAAGCCTTACGACAATGGCACAGAAAGAAGATTTTTAATCAATCTTCCCGGCACCTTCAATGTAGAAAACGCTTTGGCTTCAATTGCCGTGGCAAGGGCGCTGGGTGTACCTTGGGACAATATCGAGTCATCCTTGAACGACATATATATACCGGGAAGGCTGGAAATCGTCATAAGTAACAATAATTTTATAGTGCTTGTAGATTACGCACATAACGGTATTGCACTTAAAAACACCTTGAATTCCTTGAAAGAATTTAATCCGAACCGCCTTATGGTGATATTTGGGTGTGGTGGCAATAGAGATAGGAATAGACGCTTCGAAATGGGCAGAGTTGCCTTTGGACTAGCGGACTACATAATTGTTACTTCTGACAACCCGAGAAATGAAAATCCACAAACAATAATTGATGATATAACAAGTGTAATGACCTTTTGCGACAAGGTAATATTGGCTATTCCTGACAGAAAAGCAGCGATCGAAAGAGCGATTAAGGAAGCTAGGGATGGCGACATTCTAGTTATCGCAGGAAAGGGACATGAAACTTATCAAATAATTGGAGAAAATATCATTGAATTCGATGACAAGCAGGTAGTTATATCCTGTGGAAAGGATCCAGAATGAAAAGATTTACAATAGCAGAAATAGCAGAGATATCCGGTGGAAAAGTCTTATGTGGAGATGGCTCTTTCCTTGTCAGCGGATATGCAATAGACTCAAGAGAGACTGAGCCTGGAAATGTCTTTTTCGCACTAAAAGGATTGGTGACAGATGGGCATAGATTTATCCCTCAGGTAATTGAAAGAGGTTGTAATTGTCTAGTTATATCCGACGAGACAATGCTTCCTGACAATATCGATGGATTAAATGTAGTTGTAGTTGAAAATCCATTAAAGGCACTGCAGGCTTTGGGTGTACACTACCTAAATTCTTTACCGTTAAAGAAAAAGATAGGCATAACAGGAAGTGTGGGCAAGACTAGTACAAGAGATATGACTTATTATGTTGCGTCTACGAAGTATAAGACTGCAAAGAATAAGAAGAACTAGAACAGTTCCACAGGTATCCCGCTTACGATTTTAGAATTCCCTGAGGATACTGAAATTGCTATCCTAGAGATGGGTATGGAAAGTTTGGGCGAGATTGAAGAACTGGCTGAACTTGTCAGACCCGACATCGCAATCATTACTTTAGTTGCTGAAGTTCACATCGAAAACTTAGGTACTATTGAGAATATCCTTAAGGCTAAGATGGAAATTACAAGCCAGTTTAATGAGAATTCAGTACTTATCGTTAACGCTGATTGCGATATGCTTAAGAAGGAAAAAGTAAGCGGCGACTATAAAGTGGTTTCTATCGGAAGCACTGGTGAGGAAGATTACCTTGTAAAAGACGTAGAAGACTATGGTGCACTAGGAACAAAGTTTAAGCTTGTTTCTGGCGAAAGCGAATATGAAATTTCACTTCCTATTGCAGGTGCACATAATGCCAAAAATGCATCCCTTGCAATTGCTGTGGGAGAGCTTATTGGAATTAGCCCTGAAGAAGCCGCAGAAGGTCTACAAAATACGGAATTAACAGGCAGAAGACTTAATTTGAAGAAGCACAAAGGCATGCAGATAATTGACGACTGCTATAATGCGTGTGAAGATTCTATAAAATCTGCAATTAACACACTTATGGCGACAGAAGGCGGAAGAAAAGTTGCTGTATTAGGTGATATTTTCGCCCTTGGAAGCATCGCAGAGCGAGTACATAGATCTGTGGGATGTTATGTAGCTGAAAAGGATGTAGATTTGCTTATTGCTATAGGCGATAACGCTAGATTCTATGCAGAAGAAGCAAAGAATGTTCTCGGTGAAGAAAGAGTTAAATATTTTGATAAAAAAGAAGATTTTATCGAGGCAAAAGATGATATAATAAAAGGTGGCGATGTTATTTTAATTAAAGCATCCCAAGGTATGAGATTAGATACAGTAACACAATCAATTTTAGAAGGATAAAATAAGGAGAAAACACATGGAATCATTATTATTCCCGGTAATAGCTTTAATTGCAGCATGGGTAGTAGGAGCACTTCTTACTAAGATGCTGATTCCGGCTTTAGAAAAGAAACAATTTAGACAGTTTGTAAGAGAAGAAGGACCGCAGTCACATCTGAAGAAGACTGGAACTCCAAGTATGGGTGGCCTTGCCATTATTTCATCAACAGTAATTTGTTCCCTTGTGGTAGGATTGATTGCAGGTGAATTTACTATTGCTCTTGTTGGAGTTGTTATCGCTATGGTTCTTTTTGGAACTATTGGATTTAAAGATGACTACGAAAAGGCTATTAAGAAGAATAACGACGGCTTAAGTCCTAAGCAGAAGGTTGTAATGCAGTTTACATTCTCCCTTGCTTTTGGTATTTTTGCATATTTCTTCGGTGGCGGAGTAATGGGCGGTAGTGAGATTTGGATTCCTGTTTTCGATTGGACAATCGATTTAGGTATTTTCTACATTCCATTCGTTATGTTCGTTATGATTGCATTCAGTAACGCTGTAAACCTAACTGATGGCTTAGATGGCCTTGCATCTGGAATTACTGCCCTAGTAGCATTTTTTATGGTAGTTGCAAGTATTTCCTTTGGATTTGCTGATATGCCTATCGTGTTCGGCGCGGTATCTGGAGCATGTCTTGGATTCTTAATGTTCAACAAAAATCCTGCTAAGATTTTTATGGGAGACACTGGATCTATGGCTTTAGGCGGCGTGCTTTCTGCAGGTGCTCTTATGATGAAGTTGGAATTCTTACTTGCAATCGCAGGTTTAATCTATGTAATTGAGGCATTATCCGTAATCATTCAGGTTTTCTATTTTAAGAAAACTGGAAAGAGAATCTTCAGAATGGCGCCTATTCACCATCATTTTGAACTTGGTGGAAGAACAGAAGTGCAGGTAGTAAAGCTCTTTTGGAGCTTCGCGGCAATTTGCTGTGTCATTGCAATTGTATTAATGCACATTTAGTATAATGATCTTGAGGGATGACGATATGAATAATAATTATGATATGGCTGACAGAAAAGTTTTAGTTGTTGGCCTAGGTAAATCAGGGATTGCTGCAACTGAGGCAATGATTAAGCTTGGTGCAAAAGTAGCAGTTCAGGATTCTAAAAAAGAAGAAGAAACAGACGTAAAAGTGCTGGAATTCCTGAAGGAAAACAAGGTTGAGTTATATCTTGGCAAGCTTCCCGAGGATTTTAGCGATTTTGATATGCTTATATTAAGCCCTGGAGTGAATCCAGAGTTAGAATTTGTTCAAAGGGCAGAAGCTCAGGGTGCTGAGATTGTTGGAGAACTTGAGATCGCATATAGACTTGCGAAGGGTACATTTGTTGCCCTAACTGGTACGAATGGAAAGACAACTACTACTACGCTAGTTGGAGAGATTTTCAAGAAATCCGGGCGCAAGACAAATGTAGTGGGTAACATTGGGGTTGCTGTAGTTTCAAAGGCTTTAGAAACTACTGACGAAGATTGGCTTATCACAGAAACAAGCAGCTTCCAGCTTCAGACTGTTAAAGAATTCAAGCCGGTTGTATCAGCTATTTTAAATATCACACCTGACCACCTGAACAGACATCACACGATGGAAGAGTATGGCCAGGCCAAGGCTAATATTTTTGCCAACCAGACTGCTGATGATTATGCAGTTGTAAACGGTGATGATGAATTCTGTGTAAGATTGGCAAAACAGGGAAATGCTAAAGTTGTAATGTTCTCTTCAACTAGGGAACTTGAAAAGGGAGCTTTCTTAAAAGACGGCAAATTAGTTCTGGTTACAGAAGATGGTGAAGTTTTACACCTATGCGATAAAGCGGAGCTTAAGATTTTAGGTAAACACAACGTAGAAAATGCCCTTGCAGCAGCAGCTATCTGTTATTACGCAGGCATCGAGATTGCGGTAATTTCCGAGGCACTAAAGGAATTTGCTGGCGTAGAACATAGAATTGAGTTCTGCGGAGAAGTTAATGGTGCCAAGTACTATAACGATTCTAAAGGAACTAATGTAGATGCGGCTGTTACGGCTTTACGTGCATTAGAAAAGAACGTTATTCTAATTGCTGGCGGTGATGGAAAGAGCCAGGACTTTGTTCCTTTCATTGAGAATTTCAACGGAAGTGTAAAGCACATGGTACTTCTTGGTAGAGACGCAAAATTAATTGCTGAGGCTTGCGATAAATGTGGATTTAAGGAGTATTCTTTCGGAAAAGATATGGACGAATGCGTAGAAATTTGCCACAAACTTGCTGTGGAAGGAGATAATGTACTTCTATCTCCTGCATGCGCAAGCTGGGATATGTATAAGAATTTTGAGCAGAGAGGCGATCACTTTAAGGGAATCGTTAAAGCTCTTTAATAAGTAATTGTTAGTTAAAGTGAGGGTTTTATGGGTAGGACCAAAACTGCTAAAAGTGGTTTGAAAAACAAATTGAAAACTAAATTAAGCAAGGGAAATGGAATCCTTAAAGCCCTAAGAACAGATAATCATGGGGATTTATGGATAGTATTGCTTACTTTAATCCTTGTGGTTTTTGGTACTGTAATGATTTTCAGTGCCAGCTACTATAAATCCATAAGCGAAGCGGGCGACCCTTATGTTTACCTTAGAAAACAGGCTCTTTGGGCATGTGTAGGCTTCGTCGGCATGTGGGCAGTATCAAAAATTGACTACCACTGGTGGGGAAGACTGTATAAGCCTATTGCGATAGTGTGTGGTATTCTGCTATGCTTAATTTTTACGCCTCTTGGTCTTGAGGCTAACGGAGCTACGAGATGGATTGGTGTTGGGCCTTTTACGGTGATGCCGGGTGAACTTGCTAAGTTTGGACTTATCATGTTCGTAACAGGGTATTATTCTAAGAATCCAAAGGTCGTAACAGACTTGTGGAAAGGCGTTGCACCTGTAGTTATGGTAGGGGTAATATATGCCGGACTTATCATGGGTCAGCCGAATATGTCTACTGCATTCACTGTAATCTTCATCGCAGGTGGCATGCTATTCGTTGCAGGCGCAAAAATGGCACATCTTGGCATGCTCGCCGGTGCTGCTGGCCTTGCGGGGGTTGCTTTTATCATCTTGGATACAGACGGCTATCGATTTGCTAGATTTACCAGCTTTTTAGATCCTTTTGCTGATGCACTAGGAAACGGGTGGCAGGTAGTACAGTCACTTCTTGCGATGGGCACAGGAGGGCTGACTGGTAGAGGACTAGGTAACAGTATTCAAAAAAATCTGTATCTTCCAGAACCACAGAATGACTTTATACTTGCTATCATCGGTGAAGAACTGGGATTCATAGGAATCGCGTGTATGATGGCTGTGTTTATGGCTCTTGTATGGAGAGGATGTCATGTAGCGATGAATGCGAAAGACTATATGGGAATGATGATGGCTGCTGGTATTACTATCATGATAGGTATTCAGGTGGTTTTAAACGTAGCGGTTGTTACTTCTTCTTTCCCTCCAACGGGTATCATTTTACCGTTTGTAAGCTACGGCGGTAACGCATTGGTAATATTTATGGGAGCAATGGGTATATTGCTTAATATTTCAAAATCTTCAGATTTGTAGGTGAAGAAAATGAGAGTAATCGTAACAGGTGGAGGCACGGGCGGACATATTTATCCGGCTCTTGCTATCGCAGAAAAATTTAAAGAAATCGATCCAAATACTGAAATCCTGTACATAGGAAATGTTGAAGGCATCGAAAAGGACATCGTTCCAAATGCTGGATACAACCTAGAATTGGTTACGGCAAGATGGTTTGACGAAAAAACTCCTGTGGAGTTCGTCAAGACGGGTGCTGCTGTGACAAAAGGTATTATGGAGTCAAAGAAAATAATCAAGAGATTTAAGCCAGATGTAATAATTGGGACGGGTGGTTTTGTTTGCGTGCCTATGCTTTTGGCAGGCAGACTGATGAAAGTTCCTACTTATATCCACGAGCAAAATGCATATCCTGGGCTTGCAAATAGATTCTTAGAAGGTGCTGTGAACAATATTTTCCTAGGGTTTGGTGCAGCAAGGGAATTCTTTAAACAGCCGTCAAAATTAATCGATGCAGGGAACCCTGTAAGAAAGAGCTTTTTCACCACTACAAAAAAAGAGGCTAGAGAAAAGCTAGGTATTCCGCAGGATGATTTTGTGGTGTTTACTTTTGGTGGAAGCATCGGTTCCATGAAAATCAATGAAATCGCATTCGAACTCCTAGACGTGTTTAATGGACACGAAGGCGTATCAATGATTATTGGTACAGGAAAATGGATGTATAAGGACGCTTTAGCCCTTTTAGAACAGAAGAATATCGATATCAAAGACAATATCAGGGTTAAATCCTATATCGACAATATGGACCTGCATTTACTTGCATGTGACCTTGTTATCTGCCGTTCAGGTGCTTTATCCGTGGCAGAAACTACTGTTTGCGGCAAGGCGGCTATATTCGTACCTTTCCCTGAAGCTACAGGTAATCATCAGTATTTTAACGCTAAGGCTGTTGCCGACGAGGGCGGCGCAATACTGATTGAAGAAAAAGATCTAGTTCTAGAGGACGTAGTTAAGGAAGTTCTTTCTTTGAAGCACAATCCTGAAAAATTGAAAACAATGTCTGCTGCTAGCAGAGCCTGCGCACCTGATAAGGCGCTTGATATAATCTGCGGCAAGATTTTAGAAGACTGCAAAAAGTAACATATAACACCTCCAAGGCATATTATAAAGAATGTCGGGAGGTGTTTTCTTTTGGAAAATTATTGTATTGAAGGTGGAATTCCCCTAAGGGGCGAATATAGGGTAAAAGGGGCTAAAAATTCAGCATTGCCGATTCTTGCGGCCACTGTGTGTAGGGGCGGGGTCTATGAGATATATGATTGTCCACGCATTGGCGATGTGTTTGCTATGGTGGAAATCCTTGAGTCTTTAGGGGCAAAAATCAAGTGGGAAGAAGATTGTATAGTTGTTGACAGCAGAAGCGTAGATAAATTTGCTGTTCCTAAAGATTTAATGGCAGAGATGAGATCCTCGGTGTTTCTTATGGGGAGCCTTTTGGCTAGAAGCGGCGAGGCTGTTATCTATAGGCCGGGGGGATGCAATATCGGGAAGAGACCTATAAATATACATATCTCGGGCCTTGAACAACTGGGTTTTGAGGTTAATGAAAGGGAAGAGGAAGTAGCTTGCAGAGGTTTCTGTCAGGGTGGAAAAATCACACTGCCTTACCCAAGCGTAGGAGCTACTGAAAATTTGATGATGGCAGCTCTTGCTGGCAAGGGTGATACAATCATCGGAAATTGTGCAGTAGAACCTGAGATTGTTGATTTACAAGGGTTTTTGCGTACTATTGGATTTCAAATATTTGGTGCGGGAACTGATACCATTTTCGTAAAAGGCCTAGGAACTAACGTGAAAAAAGATTGTGGCCAGAAGATGTACTTTCTGTTGGAAGATAGAATAGAGGCTACTACATATATGTGTGCTGTTTTGGGCACTTTTGGAAGGGCTGTATTTAGGAATATCAGGCCTGACATAATCAAAGAAGTTCTTCGTGTTTTTGAAAAAATGGGGGCAAATGTAAGAACCTATGAAAACATGATAGAGATATGGTCTAATCGAAGACTCAATAGCCCCGGCATGATTGTAACTCAGCCTTATCCTGGTTTTCCAACGGATTGTCAGCCTCAACTGATGACGTTATGCAGTAAGGCAAAAGGACTCACTACTATTAGGGAAGAAATCTTTGAAAGCAGATTTACCCATAAAAATGATTTGATTAATATGGGTGCAGATATTGAAACTTGTGGCAAAAATGCTATAATAAAGGGTACGAATTTTCACGAAAGGGGACGCTTATGGCCAAGAAGCTGAGACCTCTCGATTCCTTTAAGCGGACCCCGCACAGACGTTATGATCTGCCGCATATCTGCCTGAACCCGGATCGCACGCTCATGACAACGCTCTGTGCCGCCATGCTGCTGACGCTTTGCAACGCCAGCGCGCCGCTTGTCAGTGTGCCGGATGTGCAGACCCGCTTTGCCGACTGGGCCAAAGTCCATAACGAGCAGACCATCAAAACCCTGCCGGGCGCTACGCCCGAGCCGGGCAGCGAGCTGGCGCAGGCCCTCGCCTTTGACC
>JAFYLX010000161.1 GCA_017556895.1 Bacillota bacterium
AAGTGCCCCTATTCTTTCTTTTAATCTCTGCTTATCTATAGTTCTTAGTTGTTCTAGTAAAACAACTGAATCTTTGCTGAGTCCTCCTTCTGTGGCACTAAGCTGTACATGTGTAGGAAGCTTAGCTTTACCAGTTTGCGATGTTACGGCAGCCACGATGATAGTCGGGCTATATTTGTTACCCACATCGTTTTGTACAACTAATACAGGCCTTACTCCCCCTTGTTCAGAACCTACCACAGGACTCAAATCAGCAAAAATCAAATCCCCTTTTTTTACTATCAAGTCCAACACTCCTTTTGTTTCTAATCAGTGTGGATGTCTAACCTAAAATCTCCTTTATAGCAATTGCAGTATAATACGATATATCTGTGGCAATAAGACCATATTCTCCTATAGCCTCTGCCGCCAGGTCCCCAGCCATTCCGTGTATAAACACGCCCGCAAGCGCCGCATCTTCAGGTGTAATAGGAGTCTTTAAACCTGTCTTTCGCTGCCCTAAAAGGCTAGCAATAATACCAGTAAGCACATCTCCAGACCCCGCAGTCGCCATACCTGGGTTACCTGTAGTATTAATATATGTTTTAGAATCTCCTACGGCTACAACTGTAGCATGTCCTTTCAGCACAGAAACGGCATTTGTCTTTTTCACTAACTCTAGCGCTATTTCTTTACGCTCCATACCATCCGTATTTACCGCCAAAAGACGTCTCGCCTCACCTATATGCGGAGTTATAATCACATTTTTCTTTTCTCGCAGTTGCATAAACAAATCATTATATGCAACGACATTTAGTCCATCGGCATCCAGCACTATCGGTCCATCATAGTTTTCCAATATATATTTGACGGAATCGATACTATCTTTACTTTGACCAATTCCTGGTCCGACTGCCACTGCGTCATACAGGCTCAGGTCAATGCTTTCAAAATCACGCTCAAGACAAGTGGCTTCCGGAACGCCTACCTGCACTATAGGAAATAAGTCCTTTGGGATTGCGACTTGCACTAGTCCGCTTCCGCATCTAAGCGCCGCTCTTGCAGCAAGGATTGCCGCCCCGGCCATCCCCGTAGAACCTGCGACTATTAAGATGCGTCCGCAATCACCTTTATGTATTTCCCTATCGCGTTTTCCAATAATAGTTTGGACAAATTCTTTTGTAATAATACTATCTTTCATAATTTTCTCCGAAAAATTTGCTGCCCTCATAGAGCCTATATAACCTATATAAAAAGAACCGGCACTCAAAAGTCCGGTTCTCATATCTTGTCTCTATAATCCTAATATTAACTTTGCCATTAAGAAGTAAATCAATACTGATACCATATCTGTTAAGGATGCAATAACCGGATTTGCCATTAACGCAGGGTCAGCCTTTAACTTCTTCGCAAGCATCGGTACCAGTCCACCTAAACACTTAGCAAATGTAACAATCATTACTAAGGATACGCAAACAGTCAGTGCAATAGCCGCACTCTCGCCGTCGATAATCATTATCTTCGCGAAGTTAAATACACTTAAAACAGCTCCGATACAGAAACTGATTCTAAATTCTTTCCACAATACTTTGAAAGTATCTTCTAAATCAACTTCATTTAGGGATAGGCCTCGAACAATAAGTGTTGATGCCTGTGAACCTGTGTTACCACCCATACCCATAAGTAGCGGCATGTATGATACAAGTACTACCACTTTAGATAAAATTTCTTCGAAGCTGGAAACTATAGCCCCCGTAACCATTAGGGCAACCATCATAGTTAAAAGCCAAGGAAGTCTTGCTTTTACATGCTGGTAAACGCTCTTATCTAAGTATTCCTGATCGTTGTCTTCAAGGTCGATGATACCGGCCATGTACTCGATATCTTCTGTTGTTTCGTCTTCGATTACGTCTAGGATATCGTCGACTGTGATAATACCAACAATACGATGTTCTTTATCTACTACCGGCATAGCGATAAAGTCGTATTTCTTGAAGGCTTCTGAAACCTCTTCCTGGTCGTCATAAACATTTAGCCATACATAATCTGTATGCATGATATCTAAGATTCTTACGTTATCGTCTGTGATAACAAGTTTACTTAAAGAAACTATACCTATAAGTTTACGACCTGAGTCCTTAACATAACAAGTAAGTACTGTTTCTGCTTCAGGACCTTCTTTTTTGATGTATGCTAAAGCTTCACCTACTGTCCATTCTTTTTGCAAGCTGATGTAGTACGGCGTCATCAGTGAACCCGCACAATCATCTGGGTAGTTCAAGAATGTGTTGATTAGCTTACGCTCATCTTTTGGTGTCTTTTCTAAGATTTTATCTACAACGTTTGCAGGTAGTTCTTCTAAAATATCGATCTTATCGTCGAAGTCTAATTCCTGAACAATGTAGTTTAATTCTTTATCTGTAATACCGTCGATGATCTTAAGTTGGTCATCGGCTGGTAAGTATGAGAATACCTCTACTGAAATTGCCTTAGGAAGCAATCTATAAATTACAACCGTAGACTCGATTAAATCAGAATCCTCTAATAATTCTTCGAACATTTCGGCAATATCTGCCTCGTTATATTTTAGAAGTTCATCTCTAACCTGGAAGTATCTCTTTTCTTCTATCCATTCAAAGATTTTTTCTAAGGATTCTTCAAATGCAAGTTCTGGTTGCATTAGTGTAATTGGATCCATCATAACTAGTCCTCCTCTCCATTTCCAATATTGCAAGATTTTTAGTTGTACAAACTATCCGAGAGTCCGTACATTAGGCCTTGCTACATGGATTAGAGACGAGTTTTATAGAGGGTTTGCCGTAAGCATCCTCTCTATCTCTTCACAGCTGGAGCAAAGCACATTGAATTTCTTGTTAAATTGTTATTATTCCCGTCAGGAACCGTATCCATGTCTTTACTCCTTTCTTAATTATGCGCATATCGCGCCGTCATCAATACTAATATCCTTAACTGTTTTATTATAGCCTAATTTACTTGGTTTTTGCAAGGGGTGTTGAAGGTTTGTTTCTACGCCTATTTGCCCTGAATTTGCGTTTTTTTCAAAAAAAGGATGACTTTTTTCGGGGTAATATTTTAATTTTAACCACACTAAAAATTCATTAGTTCTCAAATGCAGTATTCCAGGCTTTAATTGCAATTTTGTTTTCAGTGTCATTTTGAGCATAATAAAAAGTCATCCTTATTTTCAAAATCTTTTGTTTTAGGGTAAGCCTAAAATCTATTTTTTAAAAACGCAAAAAAAGGATGACTTTTTTCCATTTTTTTCCATCCGAAGCAATGTCGTAGTGCTATAATTATTCTGCAAAGGGGATAACACAAACTATATTACAAAACAGCAAGAAAGGATTTGAGATGAAATATTATAACCTGACTAAAGCAGACAAAGAGCTGCAGGAAAAACTTATAAGAAAATACTCACACCGAATTATTTCACTTCCTAAAGGCAGGCTAACTTACAAAAGAAAGTATGGCAGGAAGTATTACTACTTAAACAATGACAAATATCTAGGAGCAAAAGATTCAAACCTTATCCGCGATTTAAAAACACGTGCATACCTTGAAAAAGCTATAAAAATCATGACAACCAACGTCAAAAGCCAGGAAAAACTCCTATCAAAGTACAAACCTTATGATTTCGCATCTATAAACGACTCTTTATCGCCGGCCTACCAAAGTGACTACAAAATAGCAGCCAAAGATCCCACAAACGAATTTAGTTTCGGTTCGGCTCCAATACACCGTACTTCTTTCGGATTATACACGCGTTCAAGAGCAGAAGCTTTTATTGCCGAAATGCTACACACTGAAGGCATTAAATTCACATATGAGGAACCCCTCGATTTAATAACTAGAGACGGAAACTTCATCACACTACACCCCGACTTTACCATACATTTATCTCCCTATGAGAAAAAATATTGGGAGCATGCAGGGCTCTTCAACGAAGAAGAATATCGAAATAACTTTTTCTCAAAACTTGATTCTTATTTCTATAACGATATTACAATACCAACAAATCTCATAATCACAATAGACTCAAAAGACGGGGCATTTGACGGATTAGGTATCCAAAAAATCATTAAATCACTGCTTTGATTGGTATCGCTTGGCACGTTCAAATTGGACGTAAAAAAATACATAAAAATCTTGTATACACGGTGTTGACAACCCCATTTTGAAGTGCTAAATTGATAGTAGCAAGGTATGTAATTTTTTACAAAATTACATGCAAATTCGAAAAAGAAAAGAGGAGATTCCAATGGCACATATCGTTGAACAGTACATTGAATTAGCAAAGAAGAGAAATCCTGGTGAACCTGAATTCCACCAGACTGTAGAAGAAGTATTAGAATCAATCGCTCCAGTTCTTGAAGCACATCCTGAATACGTAGAAGCAGGTCTAGTTGAAAGACTAATCGAACCTGAAAGAGGTATCAGCTTCAGAGTTCCTTGGGTTGATGATGAAGGTAAAGTACAGGTTAACAGAGGTTACAGATACGAATTCAACTCCGCAATCGGACCTTACAAGGGTGGTTTAAGATTCGCTCCAAACGTATACCCTGGTATCATTAAGTTCTTAGGTTTCGAACAGATCTTCAAGAACTCCTTAACAGGTCTTCCAATCGGCGGCGGTAAGGGCGGCGCAGACTTCGACCCTAACGGCAAGTCCGATGCAGAAATCATGAGATTCTGTCAGTCCTTCATGACTGAATTATACAGACACGTTGGCGCTCAGACTGACGTTCCAGCTGGTGACTTAGGCGTAGGCGCTAGAGAAATCGGTTACATGTTCGGTCAGTACAAGAGAATCGTTAACAGATACGAAGGCGTTTTAACTGGTAAGGGCTTATCCTACGGCGGTTTAGCTGGTAGAACAGAAGCTACTGGTTACGGTATCGTATTCTTCACAAGAGAAATGCTTAAGGCTAACGGCGAAGAATTAGCTGGTAAGACAGTTGCAGTATCCGGTTTCGGTAACGTATCTTGGGGTACAGTTCAGAAGTTAAACCAGTTAGGCGCTAAGGTTATCACTATCTCCGGTCCAGATGGTTACATCTTAGACGAAGAAGGCGTTTCCGGCGAAAAGGAAGCTTACATGCTTGAACTAAGAGCATCCGGTAAGAACATCGTTGCTCCTTACGCTGAAAAGTTCCCTAACGCTAAGTTCTTCCCTGGAAAGAAGCCTTGGGAAGTTAAGGCTGACGTTTATATCCCTTGCGCAACTCAGAACGAAATCAGAATTGAAGACGCTCAGGCTATGGTTGCTAACGGATGTAAGTTCCTTTGCGAAGGTGCAAACATGCCTACAACTAACGAAGCATTAAAGTTCTTAATGGAAAACGGCGTAATCGTAGGTCCTTCCAAGGCTGCTAACGCTGGTGGTGTAGCTTGTTCTTGTATCGAAATGGGACAGAACGCTGGTCACACAGTATTCTCACCTGCTCAGGTTTACGAACAGCTTGAAACTATCATGGTTAACATCCACAAGAACTCTGCTGAAGCAGCTCAGAGATACGGCTTAGGTTACAACCTAGTTGCTGGTGCTAACATCGCAGGTTTCGAAAAGGTTGCAGAAGCTATGATGGCTCAGGGTATTGTATAATATCTCTACATAAGCACAAAAATGTACTAAAAGGGTTTCCTAACGGAAACCCTTTTTTAATGTTTTTTCATTTGAAGTTTTATAACTTACCGCCTTATATTTTTACAAATTCTCCAGCGTCTGTTAGGTAAAGATAAGTTTCCTTAACCTTCTTACCGGTTGCCTTTTCTAAAGCGTCCTTATACAATGCCATCTGCACAGAATAACGATCTTTAATTGCCTCAATGTTACCAGTTGCAGCGTCTCTTACATTCCCCGTCTTATAGTCTAACAGCACTAACTCTCCATCTTCCTCAAAGAAGCAGTCGATGATACCTCTGACGATTACCTCGTTATCATCCTTTTCTGTAAGGAAGTTGAATCGCTTCTCCTTATATACAGCCGGACTAGCCGCAATTCTCGCAGCAATCTCAGAATTTATAAAAGAATTGAATCTCGTAATTTCAATCACCTCGGCTTCAGCATCAGACAAGATTTCTTTTTCCACCAAAACTCCAAGAAGCTTTTCAATATATGGCAGGCCTTCTTCGTAGGCCTTAGCAATATCCATATGTTGAAGAACAGCATGATAAATCGTTCCCCTCATGGCAGCCGTGATTGCCTTTTCCCCTATTGAAAAATCAGGCACTGCCAAAGATTCTATGGACTTATGGCCCTGACTGTTTAGTTGGCTGACGGAATATTTCGTTCTAACGGAAAGATCCTTCTGGAAAGGATATTCAAACGCCATAATTCGCTCAACTTCGTCGGAAACAGTCACGTGTTTGCAATCCTCAATAGCGTTTATGATATGTCCCACACTTCGTCTTTTTTCTTTTGAAATTGAGTTCAGACTGCTATCACTCATTCGCTCAACCTTATTTTCCATCTCAGAGATTGTCTTGGCAGTCATAGTGAAATAGCTGCTGTCCCTTTCCCCTTTTTCCTTGGCCTTATTAAGTTCGTCGTCAATATCTTTGCACGTACCTAGTAATACTAAAATGTCTTTAGCTCTAGTAAAGGCCACATAAAGGATTCGCTTTTCCTCTTCTACCTCCTCGCGATGGAATCTATCCTTGATCATATTTTGAAGTAAAGTAGTTCTGTACCAGCGGTTTTTAGGGTCGACTAGCGGAAAGGCTAGGCCTAAGTCCTTGTGTATCAATGGTGATTTTCCAGCAGAACTGTAATTTAGCTGTCTTGAGTAGCCAGCCACTAGGACCATCGGGAATTCTAACCCCTTGGATTTGTGAATCGTCATGATTCTCACTAGGTCGTCCTTTTCGCCTAGCATCTTAACCTGACCCATCGCAACTTTCTTGTCCTTAATAGCCTCTACATAGCGAATAAATCCATATAGTGAGCTACCTTTTCCTCGTTCATAGGCAAGAGCCTTGTTAGTCAAAACTCTAAGGTTGGCCTGGCGCTGGTCGCCTGATGGCATAGCACCCATGGCTACATAGAATCCCGTTTCTATAATTAGGCGCCAAATCAGCTGATCAAGAGGCATTATCTTAGCCCATTCTCTCCATTTATCTATTGTATCAAGGGCCTTCTTGCACTTATCCTTAAGTTCTTCGTCTCTTCCCTCTATCGCATAATCTGTAAAGGCCTTGTAATACGAGCCTTTCTTGAATTCGATTCTTATCTTAACCATCTCTTCTATTGAGAATCTTAGCATCTCACTGCGAAGGAGAGTCATAAGCTGAATGTCCTGTTTAGGATTATCTATGATATATAGAGCGGAAATGAAAGTATTTATTTCGATCGTATCAAAGAAGCCTTCGTTATCATCGATGTACGCAGGAATATTATTTTCTGCTAGTACCTTTTGGAATACATCCCCGTAACTTTTAACGCCTCGCATCAATATGACTATATCCCTCTTTTCAAGAGGTCTTTCAATACCCTTTTTGCTGTCAAATATCGGCTTTCCTATATAGTCTTTTATGATTCTTGCCGCTGCCATTGCTTCCTTTTGAGTCTTATGAATCGCCTTGAGTTCATCCTCAAGTTCGATATCTTCATCCCATAATGCCTTCGTCAAACAAAGTTTAGGCTCGTGATAATACTTGTCGGCATTTGGATCGCCTGCATAAAGCTTGGCTTTATCATCATACCCATCCATAGTTTTTTCAAAAACGCCGTTTATAAAGTCTATGACTGGTGCCTTGCTTCGGAAGTTCTTATTTAAGTCGATTTTTGTCGAATTCTCAACATCACCTGAATCGTAAAGTCTGTATTTATTCTGAAAAATCTCAGGCTCAGCAAGTCTGAATTTGTATATACTCTGCTTAACATCCCCTACCATAAACAGGTTAGCAGGACGCTTAATCAGGTCTATTAAGGCTTCCTGTATTACATTACTGTCCTGATATTCGTCGATGAAAATATGCTCAAAACGCTCTCTGTAAAACCCTGCCGCTTCTTCATCCTTAAGGATTTCATAGGCATAATGCTCGATGTCACTGAAGTCGGTTAGGTTCTTTTCCGCCTTCTTAGCCTTGTAAAGCTGGTCGTATCTAATAAGTAGTCCTTGAAGATACTTTGCGTGTTCGTAAGTATTGTCCATCTCATGGCATAGTTCATCGAAATCGCCGATGAAGTAGTCATCTTTTAGATCCTTAATCTGTTTTTTGATGATGTCTCTGTTAGCCGCAACGATGTCCTTTAATTCCGGATAGTCCCCAAAATATTTGGCGCTTATAGGCGAAAGCTTAAAGGTTCTTACGGCGCTTCGTAAGTTTTCGTATACTCCATCTTCGTATGCGGCCTGAACCATCTGAATCTGGTTCTTATCCTTGTCGCATAGCCCTTCTAGCCCATCAAGTCCATACTCTTCCGCAATATCAAAGTTCTTCTTAAGAACCCTGGACGCATAAGCTAGTTTCTCTCTTACCGATTCAAACAGAGTTCTCCCAACGACTCCCTCTTTTAAAGCTTTTCCATCCTTTAGTTGCTGGACGCTCTCTTCTAGCCACGCAAAAGGCTCCGGCAAGCTTCCGATAGTCCTATAGCAGTTGTCTATAAGCTCTCTGAATCTGTTTTCATTTCGGTCGCCACTGTAACACTTTAAGAAATAATAGAATTCAGGCTGATCCGCCTCGAACAATTCTTCTAAAAGCTCGTCCATAGCCTCGCCCTTTAAAAGAGTTTCTTGAACAGTATCACAAATCTTAAAGTTTGGCTCTATTTTTAACAAATAGAAATATCGTCTAATTACATCTAGAGCAAAAGCGTGGAAAGTGCTGATGTTGGCAAGTGGCAATAAGTTCAATTGCTTCTTTAGATAGTATATATCCTCTTTGGAGCCGCCATTTTCAATCAATTCCTCCAGCGTTTCCTTGATTGCCTTTTGGATTTTTTCCTTCATTTCTGCCGCCGCTGCGTTAGTAAATGTCACGATCAACATTCGGTCAACGGAGCATCTATCCTTTAATATCAATTTCTTTATACGCTCAACTAAAACAGCAGTCTTACCAGATCCTGCTGCCGCCGCTACAAGTATGTTTTTGTCCCTAAGCTCGATAGCCTGACGCTGCTCGTCAGTCCATCTCACAGCGCCCTTTGCGCCGGTTTTCACTTCGCTACTCATAAGTCAAATACCCACTTTGCAAAATCCATTTTATTCATTCTTCATAGTTTAAATTATTATTAAATAATTTTACCACACCTGCTATCTCTTTTAAAGTCTCACCTTTTGTGGTATAGTTATGTTGTTTAAATATGCTCAATTGAGGTGGAAAAAATGAAAAAACCTTTTATGTTAATGATTTTAGACGGATTTGGTCTTAAGGACGATGCTAATGGCAACGCAATCAAGGCTGCTAGCACTCCAAACTTAGACAAAATCTTCAATACATACCCAAGCACTAGCCTTGCAGCTAGCGGACTCGCAGTAGGCCTTCCTGAAGGCCAGATGGGTAACTCAGAAGTTGGTCACCTAAACATCGGTGCCGGCAGAGTAGTTTATCAGGAATTAACTAGAATTACTAAGGCTATCGATGATGGTATTTTTGCAGGAAATGCTGCCATCCTAGGCGCAATCAACCACGCAAAGGAAACAGACGGCGCCCTTCATGTTATGGGGCTTATGTCAGACGGCGGCGTTCACAGCCATATCGATCATATCAAGGCTACTCTTGCACTTGCTGCATCTAATGGCCTTAAAAAGATTTATCTACACTGCTTCATGGATGGACGTGACGTTCCACCTACTTCCGGCAGCGGATACGTAAAGGAAATGGAAGATTTTATCGCTCAGGGCTACGAAGGTGTTATGTCCATCGGAGTAGTTTCCGGCAGATATTACGCTATGGATAGAGATAAGAGATGGGAAAGAGTTGTTTTAGCTTACGATGCTCTTACTCTTGGAGAAGGACGTCAGGCAGAATCCGGCTCTGCTGCCGTTGAATTCGCATACGCAAACAACGAAACTGACGAATTCATCATGCCTACAATCTGCAATAAGGAAGCGACAGTAAAGAGCGGCGACAGCATTATCTTCTGTAATTTCCGTCCTGATAGAGCTAGAGAAATTACAAGAGCATTCGTAGACGACGCTTTCGACGGATTCGAAAGAAAATCCCAAATCGCCAATTTACAATACGTATGTATGACTCAGTACGATGCTACAATGCCAAATGTCGAAGTGGCATTCCCGCCAGCATCTATTAATAACACTCTTGGCGAGTACCTATCCTCTTTAGGAAAGACTCAGCTAAGAATCGCAGAAACGGAGAAATACGCTCATGTTACATTCTTCTTCAACGGCGGCGTGGAACAGCCAAACCCATTAGAAGACAGAATCCTAGTACCATCACCTCAGGTTGCAACTTACGACCTTCAGCCTGAGATGAGCGCATACTTAGTAACTGAACAAGTTATAGAAGCAATCAAATCGTCTAAATACGATTGCATAATTTTAAATTTTGCAAATCCTGATATGGTTGGCCACACAGGCGTATTCGATGCAGCTGTTAAGGCTATCGAAGCAGTAGACGAATGCGTTGGCAAGGTGTCAGAAGCAATGCTTGAAGCAGACGGCCAAATCCTATTAACAGCAGACCACGGCAACGCAGACGATATGATCGACGAAAGCGGCAATGTAGTGACAGCACACTCAACAAACCCAGTGCCGCTAGTTCACATCGCAAACTCCCCTGCTTCATTAAAAGACGGCGGCAAGCTTTGCGACATCGCCCCAACAATGTTAACACTTATGGGACTTGCAGTTCCTGCCGAAATGACAGGCACACCACTGGTATAAGAATTAATTGTCACCTTTACATTGCTAAAGGTGGCTTTTTGTTAAAGGTTGCCTTTTGCTAAAGGTGTCTTGCTGTTAAAGGTGGCCTTTTGCTAAAGGTGGCTTGTTGGTCAAAGTTGCTTGTTGGTCAAAATATACATTCATTTGGTATTTAGCAACATTTTGTCCTCTATGTTGGTTAAATTTTATAATCCCAATGCTTTTGGCAACATTTTTTCGCTCAAATCACAAAAAATACCCATATTTACTTCAATTTATTGCTTTTTTGTTGTCATTTGGTGCTTATTTAGTAATTTCAGCCAACAAGAGTTTAAAAATGTTGTCATATACAATGCATCTTGAACTTTTGCCAACAAAATTAATTCCCCTTGGAGGTTCTGTCTATGAACATACCTTTCGAAATGATAATAATTGCGGCAATTGCGGTTGCTATTCTTGTGACTATCATCGCAGTCGTTATAAAAAAACAGAATCAGGAAGTCGATGACGACTACCAGTGGTCAGCCGAAAACCGCAAAAAAAGAGCAAAACAAAATAGCAAAAGAAAAGTACAGAATAACAAATCTAAATCTAAAGATGATGCCGTTATTTATAATTCGGCACATTTTAGTGA
>JAFYLX010000162.1 GCA_017556895.1 Bacillota bacterium
AAAACAGCTGAAGAATACGAAGCAATGTTCCCTGCTAGAAATCTTCCAGAGGGAGCAAAGGTTACAAGATTAGGTCCAAGCCCTACAGGTTTTATTCATTTAGGAAACTTATTCGGTGCATTTGCAGACGAAAGATTAGCTCACCAGTCCGGTGGTGTTTTTTACCTAAGAATTGAAGACACAGATGACAAGCGTTTCGTTGAAGGCGCAGTTGACATCATCATTAACTCATTAAGATTCTTCGGCATCAACTTTGATGAAGGGGCAACAATGGAAGGTGAAGTAGGCGCTTACGGCAGCTATACTCAGAGCCAGAGAGGTCCTATCTACCAGTGCTTTGCTAAGAAGTTAGTTTCCGAAGGAAAGGCATACCCTTGCTTCTTAACAGAAGAGGAAATCGCCGAAATCAGAGCTACACAAGAAGCTAACAAGGAAAACCCAGGAATCTACGGAAAATGGGCTAAGAACCGTAATCTAAGCCTAGAAGAGGTAGAAGAAAAGTTAGCAGCAGGACTTCCATATGTAATCAGATTAAAGTCCGATGGAGATATGAGCCTTCCTGAAGAAGAAATCAGAAGATTCGAAGTTGAAGACGCAATTCGTGGAACTCTAAACATGCCATACAACGATCAGGATACAGTAATCCTTAAGGCAAACGGAATTCCAACTTATCACTTTGCTCATGCAATCGACGACCACCTAATGAGAACTACTCACGTTGTAAGAGGTGCTGAATGGCTTCCTTCTCTTCCAATCCACGTAGAATTATTCGAAAAGTTAGGTTGGGAACCACCGATCTACTGTCACACTGCACAGCTTATGAAGATTGGCGAAGACGGTAACAAACGTAAGCTTTCAAAACGTCACGACCCAGAATTATCATTAGACTACTACCGCAGATTAGGATACCACCCTGCAACTGTTAGAGAATATCTTTTAACAATCTTAAACTCCAACTTCGAAGAGTGGAGAATTGCTAATCCTGATGCTGACATCAACGAATTCCAGTTCACAACAGAAAAGATGTCAAACTCCGGTGCATTATTCGATTTAAACAAGCTTAACGATATCAGTAAAGATGTATTACTTCGTGTAAGTGCTAGCGATTTATTTGATTTCTTAAAGGCATGGGCAGATGAATTCAAGCCTGAATACGCTCATCTATTCGAAGATCGTCAGTATTTAGAAAGAATTCTTGATATCGGTAGACAGGAAGCTAAACCAAGAAAAGACCACGTTTATGCTCAGCAGATGATCGAAAACATTAGCTACTTCTTCGATGATATGTTCAAGATCGAAGACGAAATGCCTGCAGAAGCAGCAAACGACGTAGCTGAAATTATTACAAAGTATTTAGAAACTTACGATCATTCAGATGACCAGTCACAGTGGTTCGAAAAGATTCGTCAGATTTCTCAGGATATGGGATATGCCCTTAAGCCGAAGGATTTCAAGAAGAATCCAGATCAGTTCAAAGGTCACGTTGGCCACGTAAGTACAGCTATCAGAGTTGCTTTAATGGGCCGCCAGCAGTCACCAGACGTTTGGGAAATCCAGCAGATTCTTGGCGAAGAAAGAACAAGAGCAAGACTAGCAAAGTTCGCATAATTCCCGTCTCGTTTTTTAAAATTAATAATCTAAAACGAAAGGTCAGATAGATGTCTCGAAGAGCTTTTCCAGCAGGGCTAATGCCCGAGGACTTGCTCAAGAGATATACTATCTGACCTATTTTATTTAAACATTATTTATATTTTCAAAAAACAAAAAACTAAATACCGACTCATTCCTAAACAACTGATATTTCTCTCTTAAAGTTTCCGCCTTAGTCTTTTCTGTAAATATTATCTCGATCTAACAATCTTCAGGTTTCTAATCATTCACTTTATAAATATCAATTATTTTTAGAACAGTCGGTACTAGCTCTGTTCAATTGTTAACATGTTTGGTGGACTCACCTCTTTCTTAATATATTCGCCTCTTCTAAATCTTCTTCATTTAGTATATCTATAAACGCTTTATCGCTTTTGTTGAGTAAAGTATAGCACTATTATTATTTTTGTCAATACGTTTGTTAACAATTTTTCTGTTAATTTTTTATAAAGAAAAAGACGGGTAATCCCGTCTTAATACTATATTTCTTCCCCACTTATGACCTTAATTGCCTGCACACGATTGCTTACGCCAAGTTTTTTGTATAAGTTTGATGCGTGTACCTTAACTGTATTAGGTGATAAGAATAACGTATCTGCAATTTCGTTATTGTTCATTCCCTGATAAAGAAGTCTTGCAATTTCTTTTTCTCTGTTACTTAAATAGAATTTTGCCTCAGCATTATTAAGCAACGTTTCAACGTTATATATTCTTGTTTCTTCTACTTTTTCCTCAGGTCTACATGAATTCCAGACGAAAATAGCATTTAACGTATTGAATACTAGCCAAAATATTGCATAAATAGCCTTATCATTATGGAAATAATCAATATTTGTTCTTGAGTCGACAATGCTAATTGTTGCAACTAATCCCAAGAAAATAAACGCAACATTGTAAATCGCCAAATAAGCATTTGTAGTAATTCCTAGTTTTTTAGCCATTATTAATTTCATATATTTAATACTACAATATCCAACGGCAAGTAAAGGAATTAGATTTAATAGGATCATCAAGACCATATACATGTTATCTGACAGTTCTAATACTTTCGTAGTATGTAAAATGTCTATCATTAAAATGACCAATGCTATAGCTATAAAGAATGGCTTAATCCACCCTTCTTTTTTTACATTTGCTAAGCTTGCCTTTATAACAATAAGTTCATAAGCAAGTATAATCTCAAGGATATTCTCAATTATATACAACCAAGAGAGGACATCGTTAGATAAAACATCTTGCAAGAACAAAATCAAAAAGTCGCATGTATTAAAAATTACAATGATGATTAGAAATTTCGTCAAGCTGTTACTCTTTGCCATATCATTGTTTACAGACAAATGTTTCCCGTCTGTCATAACTTGCATGGTGAAAGACATTACACCTATCATAATTGTAAACACATAGGTCAATTCCACTAATTCTTGCATAAAATCTCCTTACACATATGATATATTCACACCAGAAATATATTATACAAAAAAAAGGTGGAATTGTTCCACCCTTTTCTATTTCTTTACGAGATTTTAACACCCTATAACCCCAAATCGCCGAATATTGCTAGTCGGCAAATGGGGTGTTTTATTTATTAATTCACCTAATATATTAAGGAGAACTAGTAATTAAGCTTCTAAAGCCTTTAAAGCAGCTTCTCTATCAGCTTCTCTGTTTTCAAGAACAGTCTGATATTCTTCATCTGTCATCTTAGTCATGGAAATACCAGTGATACCATAGAATAATGAGATGAATGGGTTAATTAGGTTAAGGAATGCGTACATGATGTATCCGTTACCTACTCCTAGGAAGGATCTCATTGTAGCACCACATGTATTCCAAGGGAAGAAGTTGGATGTGATTGTACCACAGTCTTCTAAGCATCTGGATAAGTTCTTTGGAGCAAGCTTCATATCTTCGAATGCTTCCTTGTACATTCTACCTGGAAGGATGATTGCTAAGTACTGGTCGCAGCATACAGCGTTTACGATTACGCAAGTTAATAATGTAACGAATACTAAGCCGCCTCTTGTACCCTTAGCAAGCTTTAATAATACTTCTGCAACAGCACCCATGATACCTGTGCAGTCTACGATACCACCGAAGCACATAGCGCAAAGGATTAGGGAGATAGTCCAGAACATACCCTGAGTACCACCAGCTTCAAGTAAGCCAGCTAATTCAGCGATAACGTCGGAAGCGCCTTCAGGAACTTCTCCTAAAGCGATACCATTGTTAAGGATGCACATCCATTCAGTTACAGGAACACCCTGCATTGCCATGAATGGGATACCTAATACTACACCACCGATTAGTGAAGGGATTGCTGGTAACTTAAGGATTACAGCACCGATTACGAATACTGGTGGTAATAAGTATAATAGGTTGATATCAGCAGCGGATTCGATGAATGATAAGATTTCGTCCATTGTAGACATATCTGCAGAACCACCCTGGTGAGTGAAACCTAATACTAAGTAAATTACTAAAGCGATAACTAGGGATGGACCAGTAGTCCAGATCATGTGCTTAACGTGATCGAATAATGTAGCACCAGCAACAGCAGGAGCTAAGTTAGTTGTATCGGATAGTGGGGACATCTTGTCACCGAAGTAAGCACCGGATACTACCGCACCAGCAGTCATTTCTGGAGGGAAGCCTAGAGCTGTACCAACACCGATAAGAGCTACACCCATGGAACCAGCTGTGGACCAGGATGAACCAGTTGCAAGAGCAACGATTGAGCATAATAAGCATGCTGTGAATAAGAAGATGGAAGGTGAAATTACCTTAATACCGTAGTACATCATTGTAGGGATTGTACCACCAGCCATCCAAGATGCGATCATGGAACCTACGATAGCTAGGATTAAGCAAGCCTGCATTGATCTGTTGATCGCTGCTAGGATACCCTGTTCCATATAGTTCCACTTCCAACCGTTAGCAACTGCTACGATAGCAGCTACGATAGCAGCAGCAACTAAAGCCATGTGAGCTTCGCCGCCGGAGTCTTTTAGGAT
>JAFYLX010000163.1 GCA_017556895.1 Bacillota bacterium
AATTTTTAAGACCGGCGGAGCCCAAGCTGTTGCAGCCCTTGCATACGGAACAGAAACGGTACCAAAGGTTGACAAAATAGTAGGTCCGGGCAATGCATTCGTAGCAGAAGCAAAGAAACAGGTTTTTGGAAGAGTTGCCATAGATATGATTGCAGGACCGAGCGAAATCCTAGTGGTTGCTGACGGAGGCTCAAATCCTAAATATGTAGCAGCCGATCTCTTATCTCAGGCAGAACACGATAAGATGGCAAGCGCAGTCCTTGTAACTGACTCAATGGAATTAGCAAAGGCCGTATCGGACGAGTTAGAACGCCAGATTCCACTGCTTCCACGAAATGAGATTGCAAGAATTTCCATAGATGATAACGGTAAGATTATCGTAGCAGATGACCTTATGAAGGCTATCGACATCGCTAACGAAATCGCACCGGAGCACCTAGAGCTATGCGTTGAACAGCCATTTGACTATCTAGATAAAATCAAACACGCCGGTTCAATCTTCATGGGAAGATATTGTCCTGAGGCCCTTGGCGATTACTTCGCAGGCCCTAACCACACTCTTCCGACTTCCGGTACTGCCAGATTCTCAAGTCCTCTATCAGTAGACGACTTCGTTAAAAAATCTCAGTACACATACTATACGAAAGACGCACTGAAAAAAGTCGCATACGACGTTGCATACTTCGCAGAAAAGGAAGGCTTAAGCGCACACGCAAGAAGCGCAACGATTAGATTCGAAGACTAAAATCTAATGCGACATAATTAATACATAAGGATATAAAAATGAGCAGATTTTTGAATAAAAAATACGAGAGTCTTGAGGCATACACTCCCGGCGAGCAGCCTCAGGATATGAAATACATAAAACTAAATACAAACGAATCCCCTTTTCCGCCGTCAAAAGGCGTACTAGAGGCAGTGAACAAAGAGCAGGCAGCCTTTCTAAGACTTTACTCCGATCCAGAATGCAAAACTCTTAGAAAGGCCCTTGCAAGCCTCTACGGTGTGGAATTCGAAAACGTCTACCTTTCCAACGGTTCAGACGACATATTAAACTTCGCCTTCATGGCCTTTGCGAAAAAAGAAGTGACTTTTCCAGAAATAAGCTACGGATTCTATAAGGTTTTTGCAGATCTATATGGCCTAGAAAAGAAGATGGTTCCGCTTCAAGATGATTTCTCTATATGTGCAGCGGACTACTCTAACCAAAATGACCTAGTGGTAATCGCAAATCCTAACGCACCGACAGGTCTTACGCTGAGCCTCGATGAGATTGAAGAAATCCTAAAATCAAACCCAGACAACGTAGTTGTAATCGATGAAGCTTATGTGGATTTCGGTGCAGAATCAGCAGTTCCGCTTACTAAAAAGTATAAGAACCTTTTAGTAGTACAGACTTTCTCAAAGTCAAGATCCATGGCCGGTGCGAGACTAGGCTTTGCCATAGCTGATAAGGAGTTAATCGACGACCTTAACAAAATCAAGTATTCCACAAATCCATATAACGTGAATCGCCTAACCCTTGTGGCCGGCGAAGCTGCAATCAAGGACAATGACTACTATATTGAAAACTGCAAGAAAATCATGGATAACAGAGAATATACCAGTCGCGCCCTTGCTGACTTAGGGTTTACGGTAATCCCATCCAAGGCAAACTTCATCTTTGCTAGGAGCAATGACATAGGTGGCCAGGAGCTTTACGACTCACTCAAGTCTCGCGGCATACTAATCCGCCACTTCACGGCAGAAAAGATTAAAGACTATAACAGAATCACCATAGGCACCATGGATGAAATGAAAAAGTTCGTTGAAACCGTAAAGGATATTTTGGAGGAACAGAAATGAGAACTTTAGATATGACTTCGCCAACATCAACAAATGGAAGAACCGCAATTATCGACCGAAAAACTGCAGAAACAGACATTAAACTTATATTAAATATAGACGGAACAGGAAAATCCGCTATCAATACCGGTTGCGGCTTCCTAGACCACATGCTAACGCTCTTTGCACGCCACGGAAGATTTGACCTAGACGTTACTTGCACAGGTGATACATATGTAGATTATCATCACACGGCTGAAGATATTGGAATTTCTTTAGGCAAGGCATTCTTAGAGGCCCTTGGCGACAAGAAAGGAATCCTACGCTACGGCAACTTCATCCTTCCTATGGACGAGGCTTTGATACTTAGCGCAGTGGATATTTCAGGAAGATCTTACTTAGCATATGGTCTCGAAATCCCTACAGAAAAGGTTGGCGACTTCGACACTGAGCTTGTGGAAGAGTTCTGGCTGGGCTTCGTTAGAAACGCCGATGTCACATTACACATCAGACAGATGGCCGGCAGCAATTCTCACCACATCATCGAGGGAGCATTCAAGTCCGTGGCCCGTTCCCTTAAGGCTGCTGTAGCCATCGACAAGGACTTCGCAGACGAGATACCATCAACAAAAGGAGTATTATAAAATGATTGCAATTATAGATTACGGCGTAGGTAACCTCTTCTCCCTATCCTGCTCACTCAAGGCGGTAGGAGCAGACGTAGTAATAACAGGCGATGAAGAAGTCATAAGAAAAGCTGACAAGTTAATATTGCCGGGCGTTGGCGCCTTTGGAGACGCTGCCGATAAGCTGTTTGGAAGCGGCCTCGACAAAATCATCCTTGAAGAAGTATCAAAGGGCAAACCTCTAATGGGTATCTGCCTTGGTATGCAACTTCTATTTGAGGAAAGCTTCGAATACGGCCAGAACAAGGGCCTCGGCCTCATTAAAGGAAGCATCGTTTCCATGGAAAACAAGATTCCTTCCGGACTAAACGTTCCACACATCGGTTGGAACGCACTAGATTTCAAGAAAGAAAGCCCAATTTTCAAGTACCTAAAAGACGGTGACTTCGTATATTTCGTACACACATACTACGGCGTTGACTGTGATGAAAGCGTTACAGCAACTACAGAATACGGAATCCCTCTTACTGCTTCAGTTCAGAAGGACAATGTTTACGGTTGCCAGTTCCACCCTGAAAAGAGCGGCGACGTAGGATTATCAATTTTAAAGGCTTTCTGCGAACTATAAGGAGGTTTAGATGAATATATTCCCTGCCATTGACATAGTAAAAGGCTGCGCGGTACGCCTCTACAAGGGCGATTACGAGCAGATGACAATATATAACATTAATCCACTTAATGTGGTGAAAGATTTCGAACAAGCCGGCGCAAGCTTCATCCACCTGGTAGACTTGGAAGGTGCAAAAGATGGCACTACGCCAAACATCGAGACTATTAAATCCATCTGCGATAATACTAGTCTCTTCGTAGAAGTTGGCGGCGGCATCAGAAATATGGATACCGTAAAGGCCTATTTAGACGCAGGTGTTGATAGGGTAATCCTAGGCACAGCGGCAGTTAAAGACCCAGACTTCCTAAAAGAAGCACTTGCAGTATATGGCGATAAAATCGCCGTTGGTGTAGACATTAAAGACGGTATGGTTGCCATCAAGGGATGGACAGAAAAATCAGATTTTGAAGCCATGGATTTCTGCAAGAGAATGCAGGACTTAGGCGTTAAGACTATCATCTGTACAGACATCTCAAAAGATGGTGCTATGAATGGAACTAACAAAGAGCTGTATAAGAAGCTTTCAGAGGACCTAGACATTGATATTATAGCTTCAGGCGGTGTATCGTCAATTGACGATATTAAGGCTTTAGCCGAAATGAAGCTTTATGGGGCCATCATCGGCAAGGCATATTACCTAGGTGCAATCAATTTGGC
>JAFYLX010000021.1 GCA_017556895.1 Bacillota bacterium
ATTTCTATCTCCTTTCCTGCTAGAACGGAATATCCTCATCAATTGCAGAGAAGCCTGCAGGAGCTTCATCAACTCTTGCTGTCATTCCCTGGCCCTGAGGTCTATCTCCCCATTCTAAGAATTCTACTCTGTCTGCTACGACGTCTGTTGTGTAAACAGTAGCGCCGTCTTTGTTAGTGTAGCTGCCTGTCTGCAGTCTTCCCTGAACACCAACTAGTCTACCTTTTGCTAAGAACTTTTCACAGTTTTCAGCCTGTTTGCCGAATACTGTTACTCTAGGGAAGTCTGTCTGTCTTTCGCCACCAGCTCTTACAGGTCTGTCGATAGCAAGTGTAAATGTTGCAACTGCCATCTGAGTACCAGCTGTGTAACGAAGTTCAGGGTCTCTTGTTAATCTTCCGATTAGAACAACACTGTTCATACTACACCTCTCTCTTCTTACTGTTCATCCTTGTTAATGATGATGTGTCTGATTACGTTATCAGAAATCTTAAGCTTTCTGTCTAGTTCGTAAGGTAGTGTAGCTTCAGCCTGGAATTCGATTACAACATAGTAACCTTCTTCCTTCTTCATGATAGGGTAAGCTAACTTCTTCATTCCCCAAACATCAGTCTTAACTACTTCACCAGCACCAGCGATGATGGACTGAACTGTTGCGATTGTCGCTTCCTTTGTAGCTTCTTCTAAAGCAGGATCGATAACGAACATTACTTCGTAGTTTCTCATTTTGTCTTTCTCCTTTCTCCACGGACTATATGGCAACAACCCTCGTTGTTGCAGAGATTTGCGCTAAAAAACTCGCGCCTAATTATTATACATCAAATAAAAAGGATTGCAAGTACTTTTTTGCCTACAATCCTTAATTTTTCAATGTTTTTTGCTGTTTTTTTAAAAAGTTGCCCTTAAATTCTATTTAAATAGCACGTCAGGGTATTCTCCCTTGTCCTTCATGGACTGAAGAGCGTCTACAACGCCTTCTTTATCTTCCTTATATGTAACACCGTACCAACGATCCATAGACTTAAGAACCTTAACTTCTGCCTTTCCTTCCTGAATTAACTGGTCAACAACTCCCGGTAAGAAGTATTCGCCCTTCATTGGATTTGATTCCATAGCCTTATCAAGGAATGCAGGGAATCTAGCTTCCATTTCCTTCATCATAGAAGCAGTGAAGCCCCAGAAGTTCATGGAAACGAAAGTTCCTCTTGGAAGCTCTACCCAAGTTTCACCTTCATTTTCTGTATAAACGATCTTGTCCTCCTGCCACTGAATCTTAGTTCTTTCTGTGATGTCAGTTAGCATGCTCTTTTCGTCAAGCTGGCAAACGCCTCTTGAAACGTGTCCGTTTTCTGTCAGTGTGTTCTCAATCTGGAAACCAACCATGCAGTACTGATACTTGTCAGTATCCTGTGCGTTTTCTAAGAAATCGTACATAGTCTGGAAAGCTCCGGGACCATAGTAGTCATCTGCGTTGATTACAGCGAAAGGTCCATCGACTACCTTTCTTGCGGCAAGAACTGCATGACCTGTGCCCCATGGTTTTTCTCTGCCTTCAGGAACTGCATATCCTTCTGGTAGGTCGTCAATCTTCTGGAAAGCATATTCAACGTCGATATACTTACCTGCCTTGTTGTCGATTAGCTCTCTAAAAGCATCTTCGTTTTCTTCCTTGATAACGAATACAACCTTCTTGAAGCCTGCCATGATGGCATCATATAAAGAGAAATCAAGGATGATTTCGCCCTTGTCGCTTACTGGTTCAATCTGTTTAAGTCCGCCGAAACGGCTTCCCATACCAGCAGCCATTATAACTAAAACCGGTGTTTTCATTATATACACCCTCCTAAATACAAATTTACTCCCATCATTTTATAACAACTTTACCCGGCGCGCAAGTTTATGTATAATGAAGCCATAGGATTATTCCAAAGTGGGCCTGGGTCCACAGATTAAATAAACACTATATACGAGAGGTATAAATTATGATAAAGACTATGGAAATGGCAGAAAAGGACACTTGTTTTAGAGTTGCAGACCTTATGGTTAATGCAGCAATCACTGCTCCAAAGGGAAGCGGCAGAGACACTGTAGTTGCGGCTGTAATCTCCGGAGAAGACAAGGACAGATTAGCAGAAAAGATGAAGGAACTTGGCGAAAAATACGAAGAAGAATTCATCGTTAGAGACTCCGGTAACGTAAATAGCAGCATTTGCGTTGTAGTAATCGCATGTAAGGAAGTGCCTATGGGATTACCAAACTGCGGACTTTGCGGGTTCAAAAACTGCGGGGAAATGAAAAAAGCAGGTTCAAACTGCGTATTCAATGTTACAGATTTAGGAATTGCAGTGGGTTCAGCGGTTTCAGTTGCTGCGGACCACAGAGTTGATAATAGAGTAATGTATTCAATCGGAATTGCGGCGAGAGAGATGGGAATCTTCGAAGAAGACGTAAGAGTTTGCTGGGGTATTCCACTAAACGCATCCTCCAAGAGTATCTACTTCGACAGAGGTCCTGGCGCGGTATTACGTTAAACAAAAAAACTTCGCTCATGAGGGGGGAGATAATAAGTTGGTTGTGGCTATTAAAAAAGTTACTTATTATAGGACTTGATGTAAGAAATACTCTCCCGATTCCTCTAGAGGAAGCTTTTGAATTTCGTGTGGCTTTATGGTAAGTATAGCAATTTACACCGACGAAATCTTTATAATTTTTAACAAAAATAAGAGGCTTGTTTTGTAAATTTTACAAAACAAACCTCTTTTTTATTCTCATATTAAGAACGTTTACAAGAACTGTGATAACAAATATATTCTTATTGCCATAGATAGATTTTCGTAGAACTCCTTGTCGTTGCTAGCAGGATCCAGTATTTCATGAAGCTTAGAAAGCCTATATCTAATGGTGTTGCTATGGCAGAACATCTTGTCGGCCGTAACCTCCAGATCTCCCCTGTTCAAAATGTAAGAACAAGCAGTTTCAAGGAGTTCAGGCTTCTCATCGCCTAATGGCGATAGGTATTCTGACATGTAATTTTGGAAGTTTTGAGAGTGGATTTCCGGTACTATTAGGCTATAAATCCCGATATCCTTATAGTCCTTTAGTGGGATCTTTTCCAAAGCCGCTATGTTGTTAGACCAGTAGGCTTCTCTGATGGCCTTGCCGAATCCTTGTGAAATAAGCTTAATTGTGCTTTCTCCGCAACAAAGATTACTTTTGTCTACGTTCATTGCAATCAAAATATCTGTAAGCAACGCGTCGAATCTTCCGGCGTTATCTGAGTCTTGGCTCAGGATTATGAAGTAACCATCTCTGTATTTACATAGGGCTGCCTCCCTTTTTATTCTCTCAAGAGTGTGCATCTTTAGAACTAGCTTGATGATGTCTTCGTCTTTCTGTCTCAAAGAGTCTTTGACGGAAACAACCTTTATATATCTGTTGAAGTTGGTATTGATCTTTTTAGCTACTCTGCTCTCTTCTCTTTGCGTAAGTTCTTGGTCGATTATGAGACTTATGTCGTGCTCTAGGGCTTCCACATCTTCCCCATCCTTCAAAATCAAAGCTATTTCTGAGATGACATCTTCGAAGAATTCGTCGCCACCGAATTCGAGTATAGGAAAATCATGCTCGTTAGCATAGTCAAGTGCCTCCTTTGGAAGCTCATTGAACAATGCCTTCTTGTAAGAAACAGCGGCAATTCCTAGGGCTACCATCTTTTTCATGGCATCAAGGATCAAGGATGGGTCGTCTTTTGCAAATAAAAGGCTCGTCAAAACTAGGCTGTCCTTATCTAGAATATTGTCTCTAGATATGTTAATGCCCTTTACGAACTCGAAGTCAAGGATATCCGTACCTATAACTTCCCTATCTAGCCCGCCCTCGCCGGCTACGATTTTGAAATTTTTGAATATCGGGATGTCGAACAGGTCCCTCACGGTAAGTTTCATAATAAGTCCTCAAAATCAAAGTATATTTCGTTACAATTTATTCTGAAAACATAGGAGTGGAAAGATATCTATCTCCAGTGTCAGGGAAAAGTGCAACGATTGTTTTGCCCTTGTTTTCTGGGCGTTTAGCAAGTTCAACGGCAGCATGAAGTGCAGCACCGGCAGTAATACCAACTAAGAAGCCTTCCTTTGAAGCAACAAGACGGCCCTTGTCATATGCATCCTGGTCAGTAACTGTGATGATTTCGTCGTAAACATCAGTATCTAAGATGGATGGAACGAAATTAGCCCCGATGCCTTGTAGTCCATGAGGACCAGCTTTGCCTTCTGATAATAATGGAGAAGTAGCAGGCTCAACGGCAACGACTTTAACGCCTTCGATGTTTTCCTTTAGGTATCTGCCTGTACCAGTGATAGTACCGCCTGTACCAACGCCGGCGATAAAGAAGTCAACCTCCCCTTCAAGGTCTCTATAGATTTCAGGGCCTGTAGTTTCATAGTGAATCTTAGCATTAGCCTCGTTGTCGAACTGGCCAGGGATGAAGCTGCCTTCGATGGATGCTGCTAGCTCCTTAGCCTTCTCGATGGATCCGGCCATACCCTTCGCGCCTTCTGTAAGAACAACTTCTGCGCCGTAAGCCTTTAGAAGGTTTCTTCTTTCTACGCTCATAGTGTCAGGCATAGTTAATACAACCTTGTATCCTCTTGAAGCGGCAGCTGCAGCAAGGCCGATGCCAGTGTTTCCGCTTGTTGGTTCGATGATTGTTGCGCCTGGTTTTAGAAGTCCCTTTTCTTCTGCGTCCTTAATCATAGCAAGTCCTACTCTATCCTTTGCGCTTCCTGCAGGATTGAAGGACTCAACCTTAGCATAGATCTTTGCTTCTAGGCCAAGGGCCTTTTCAATAACGTTTAATCTTAGTAGCGGCGTATTGCCGATTAATTCTGAAATGTTATTATAGACTCTCATTTTTATCATAAATCCTTTCTAAAACAGTAATAACAACGTTTAGCACGCCCATGGCGATGAATGCTCCGGCTAAAACGTCCGTAAACCAGTGAACACCAACGTATAGTCTGCTCGGTCCGATGCAGAAGATGAATACCAGACATACGGCGGAAAGTATATTCTTCAAAGTCTCGTTCTTGCAATGCTTTCTGATTAGGTACAGTAAGATGCCGTAAACGATGATTGAAGAAGTCGTGTGTCCGCTAGGGAAAGAGTATCCACCCTGCTCCACGATGTGATACATTACGTCGGGTCTAGCTCTTAGGAAAACATGCTTCATCGGCTTGTAGATGGCAAGTCCTAAAAGAGCTGAGATAGTAACGGGGAAGCCGTATTTCTTTCTAGTGGGAAGAATAACTAATATTGCACATAATGCCACAATAGTTATAGTGTCTCCGCAGTGAGTGATGAAAGATACCACCATGTTTAGGAAGTCATTTCTGATGGAAACCATAAATTCCAGCACAGCTAGGTCAATAGGTGTCGGCCCCATGTTATATGCACTCACTAATAGATAAGTAAGTATTCCGGCAAATCCAAAGCAGAGGAGTGCGTTAAGCCCCGTATATAGAGGGTTTTTAATTAACTTATTCATAAAAAATCTCCTTAAATTTCTAATATGCGATTATATAGAGATTATATACTTTTCCGTCTTAAAATACTATATATTTTGTGGTATAGTAGGTATGTTAAAAGACGAGTTATGGAGGAAAACCATGAAAATATTTGGAAATATCGGCCTATTTTATACAGTAGGTACTTCTTTTTTAGGTCTTGGAAAGTATCAAAAGAGAATTGATGAGGCAAAGGCCAAGGGCAATAAGGAAGAAGAACGACAGGCAATATATGAAGTGAGCAAATTCTGGTCTAACAAGATAGTTAACTGGTTAGGCCTAGAAATAAATGTGGTAAATCCCGAAAACCTTCCTGAGGAAGGTCCGGTGGTATACGTTGCAAACCACCAGTCATATGGAGACGTAATTCCATTCCTTCATGTGACTAAGCACCAGGTTGGCTTCATTGCGAAGGACAGTTTAGAGAGATTCCCTGTCTTTGCGGACTGGGTTTTAAGAATCAGAAGCCTTTTCATCAAGCGTGGTGATGCGAGAACTTCTTTAGGCACTATCAACGAAGGTGCTTCTCTTGTTAAGGAAGGTTTCTCCCTAGTTATCTTCCCCGAAGGAACTAGAAGCCAGTCTAGCCAGATGGCTGATTTCAAGCCGGGAGCGCTTAAGCTTGCGACTAAGGCCAAGGCTGTAGTAGTTCCTGTCACTATCAAAGACAGTTACAAGATGTTCGAGGAAACAGGAGTGGTGAAAAAAGGAACAAAGCTTGACTTCATCGTTCACGAGCCTATCGACACATCCAAATTAGACAGAAAAGAACTTGCAGAGCTTGGAGAAAGAGTCGAAGAGATCGTAAGAAGTGGGCTGTAGAATACTGTTTTAGCATACGACAACAGAATATCAGCATAGTAAAAGAAGCATTAGCCGCCTCGCACCAATGCTTCTTTTTATTTTGCTTAATTTATAGAAAGGAATCTAGTCTACTAATTCTTGAAGTTCAACTTTGATTTCATGCATCTTGTCGTCTCTTACGATGGTGAAAGTCACTTTATCGCCGATCTGATGGCTCTGAATCTCGTTGATTAGCATATCGCTGCTAGTAACTTCTTTTTTATCAATCATATAGATTAGGTCGCCTGGCTTAAGTCCTGCCTTCTGAGCATTCTCGCCAGTTACCTCTTTTATATACACACCTGTTAGGGATACGCCATACTGCATTGCGTCCTGTGCAGATGTTAAGTCTACGATAGTGATGCCTGCTGCCGGTCTTCCTTCTACGTAGCCGGATTCGATTAAGGAATCGGCAACCTTTTTAACTGTATCGGCAGGGATTGCGAAGCCTAGTCCTTCGACGTCGGAGCCTGATGATTTAGCAACTACTAAACCGATAAGTCTGCCGTGCTGGTCGAATACGCCACCGCCGGAGTTACCTGGGTTGATGGATGCACTGATCTGAAGAAGAACCATAGTCTTGCCTTCTAGAGTAATTTCTCTTTCAAGACCGCTGATGATACCTTCTGTTGCAGTTCCGGCTAAAGTTCCTAGAGGATTACCGATAGCAACCGCAAGGTCACCTACGGATAAATCCATATCTTCTGCAAGAGTTACAGGAGCAAGTCCTTCTGCCTCAACCTTGATTACTGCGATGTCACATCTGCTGTCTGCAGCTACTAGAGTAGCATCGTATTCAGTGCCGTCATGCATAGTAACCTTGATAGTGCTAGCACCATCGATTACGTGGTTATTAGTAAGGATGTAACCGTCTTCGCTATATACAACGCCGCTGCCTGCCCCGCTAGTTACATACTGGCGTGCCCATACGTCTGTAGCAACGGACTCAGTAGTGATGGCAACTACGGAGTTTTCGTTGGCCGCAACGATTTCTTGAACAGTAAGTTCGCTTCCAGTGGCCTTAGATATGTTGTAATTGGTTGCATTTATGTTCTTTAAGAATCCACCGCCTCCTAGGTAACCTGAGGCTAATGCGAAGCCGCCGGCGCCTAGAACTGAAGAGAAAATCATGGCGAAAATAAGTGTTACAACGAAGAATTTCTTTGTTACATAATTTTCTTTCTTTTTCGGTATTTCTATCCATCCAGAATCATCGAGGGATTCGTCAAGGTCTACTGATGATGCAGAGAATTTTCTATATTTTTCAAATTTGTCCTCATCTTGATGAAATTTATTCCAATCGTCCATAAAAAAGACCTCCTTTTGCATAAAATTATATTAGTCAATTATGTATTTTGTGTGTAAAAATTATGGGAAATGTGATAAAATAAGATGTTAAATTTGTATTATTATTATGAATGATAGGATAATGTTATTATGGAAAATATTATCAAACAATATACATTATGGCGTGCAAAGGCACTGCCTCCGAAATTATATCAAGAATTAGAAGATATTTCAAAGGATACAGAGCAAATCTACGAAAGATTTTGTAGAGAAATCAACTTTGGTACATCCGGCCTAAGGGGTAAGATGGGCGTAGGCCCAAATCGTATGAACGAAATCGTCATCAAGAGAGCTACTATGGGTGTAGCAGACTACCTTCACACTAGAAGCGAGAGACCTCTTGCGATCATCGGCTACGATACTAGAATCAACTCCAAGGAATTCGCAGAAGAAGTGGCAAGAGACCTTTCCGTAATGGGTGTGGACTCATATCTCTTCGACGAACCTACGCCGGTGCCTGTGGTTTCCTTTGCAATTAGACACCTTGGGGCAAGCTGCGGCATTATGATTACCGCTAGCCACAACCCTAAAGAATACAATGGATATAAGGTTTACGACAGCGTCGGCAATCAGATCGACGACGACAAGGCTAGACTAGTTGAGAGCTATATCAACAAGCACGAATACTTCGAAGAAGTGATAGAGCATCCTGACAAAGATGGTGTGATCACAATTGGCGACGGCAAGGTTAAGGAAGCCTACCTTAAAGCCCTTGGAGAAAACCTTCTTCTCTGGACAGAGGACCAAGGCGAAGCTGAGAGTGCTCTAGCAGGCTTAAACATCATCTATACACCGCTAAACGGAGCCGGCAGAGATTACTGCACTAGAGTTTTCGAAAACTTAGGCGTTTCCAACGTCACTTTCGTAGCGGAACAGTGGGAAAGGGACGGCAACTTCCCTACTTGCCCATATCCAAACCCAGAAAATCCGGCGGCTTTTAACAAGGCCTTGGGATATATAAAAGAAGATACGGACATCATAATTGGGACTGACCCTGATAGCGACCGTATGGGCGTTATGGCCAAGAAGGACGGCGAATTCGTGCGTCTTACTGGCGACCAGGTAGGTCTACTGATGCTGGATTACATCTGTCAGTGCCATACTAAAGGCATCGGCGGCAAGACTCTTGGCCCTAACAAGGTGGCGTATAAGAGTTTCGTTTCTTCACCATTTGCAGAAGACATCGCAAAGCATTACGGCATCCAGCTAAAGAATGTACCTACCGGCTTCAAAAATATTGCCAGAGAAATGGAAGTTTTGAAGCAGGCAGGCAGAGAGGACGATTTTCTATTCGGTTTCGAGGAAAGTTTAGGATACCTTTACGGTACGTATACTAGAGACAAGGATGGCGTCTTAGCTGCACAGATGATATGCTTAATTGCGGCATACCTAAAGTCCAAAGGCGAGAGCCTACTAGATAGACTAGAGGATCTTCATCACATGCTTGGATATGTTAAATCCAAGGGGACATCAATCGAGTTCAAGGCAGAAAAAGACAGGGAAACTATGGCTAAAATCATGGAAGACCTGTTCGACAAGAAGCTTACTGCTCTGCTTGGCGAGGAGCTTGACATCGACGACGAGTTCCGTGCACTAAATATGTTTAGAGCAAGCACAAAGAGTGGACATCAGTTCATCATTAGACCTTCAGGCACAGAGCTAAAGGTTAAGATATATGCCTTTGCCAAGGGCAATTCAGAAGAAGAAGCAGACAAGGTGGCAGCTAGAATGGTTGAAGAGCTTACTGCTTTTGGCGACACATATAGATAGATATATATTTAAGTAGAAACAGGAGTATTTTGAATGAATAAAGTATTAACAGCAATCGATAACAGCGGATCCTTCCGTGTTTATCTTACAATCAGTACAGACTTAGTAGAAGAAGCAAGACAGATTCACCAGACTACACCTCTTGGAACTGCTGCACTAGGTAGAGTTCTTACTGGTGCAGGTCTAATGGGTCTTCTACTAAAGAATGATAGAGACAAATTAACAGTAATCTTCAAGGGTGACGGCCCTGCAAAGCAGATTCTTGCTACAGCAAATGCTCACGGTGAAGTTAAGGGATACATCGCAAATCCGGACGTTGACCTTCCTTTAAGACCTGATGGCAAGCTTGACGTTGGCGGTTCCCTAGGTATCGGCGAACTAACAGTTATAAAGGATTTAGGACTTAAGGAACCTTTCATCGGAACTATCGCACTAGCTTCCGGCGAAATTGCAGAAGACTTAACTGCATACTACTACATCTCAGAACAGCAGAATTCAGCTATTTCCTTAGGCGTAAAAATCGAAACAGACTACACAGTAGGTGCTGCTGGCGGTATGATCATCCAGCTTTTACCTGACTTTAAGGATGAGGCGGTTGACGCACTAGAAGCAATGCTAGGAAACCTTCCTCCGATTACAACTCTAATCGACGAGGTTAACGCTGAAGGCAAACTTCTTTCCGAAGAAGGTAAGGTTAAGCTTCTAGCTGATAAGATTTTCTCCGGCATGCCTGAAGGATACGGCATCAGAGAGCTTGATATGAGAGAAATCAAGTGGGAATGCGACTGTTCCGAAGAAAGACTAGAAAAGGCGCTTATGACTATCGGTGTTCAGGACTTAACAGAAATCATCGAAGAAGACGGTCAGGCCGAAATGGTTTGTCAGTTCTGCCTAAAGAAATACTTATTCGATAAGGAACACTTAGAGAGAATTTTAGAAAGCATCAAATAACGCAAAAGAGGCAGTATCAAATGAAAGAGATTACACTAAAAATCACAGGAAAACAGAAGATTAAAGGCGTAGAAGAAGACCAGATGGAATTCGTTACAGATGGTAAGCTTTACGAAAGAAATAATTCTATATATATAATGTACGAGGAATCAGAAGTATCCGGAATGAAGGGATGCACAACTACAATCAAGATGACAGATGATTCCATCAAGATGAGAAGAAATGGCGATTTAGGCATGAACACTGAGCTGTACTTCGAGACAGGCAAGAGATTCAACAGCATCTATAATACGCCATACGGCCCGATGGGCATCGAAGTTTTGACGAAGTATGTAGACAACAGATTCGACAAAGAAACAGACAAAGGCGTAATCGATGTTGAGTACAAGATCAGCATGGATGGCGTGGTAGAAAGCCAGAACAGACTTACTATCGAAGTAATGTAATAAATGTAAATAATGCTAGTTTATATAAAGGAAAGATAAGAAGCGAGGGGAAGAAAATGCAGAGAAAAGGTTTCGATTCAGAAAAATATATTGAAGAGCAGTCCAAATATATCCTTGAGAGAATCAACGAAGGAAACGGACAGAGACTATACCTTGAATTTGGTGGCAAACTGGTCCACGACAAGCACGCTATGCGTGTTCTGCCTGGATTTGACGAAAATGCCAAGATTAAGCTACTTCAGAAGCTAAAAGATCAGGCTGAAATCATCATTTGCATTTATTCAGGAGATATTATCAACAGCAAGACTCGTCAGGACTTCGGTATCACTTATGACCTTGAAGTTCTAAGACTTATCGATATTTTCCGCAAATATGACTTATCAGTTAACAGCGTAGTAGTAACTCGTTACGAAGATGCACCTGCTGTAAACAAGTTCATCAATCGTCTAGAAAGAAGAGGTATCAGAACTTACAAGCACAACTACACTAAGGGATACCCTACAGACGTAGAGACTATCGTAAGTGAAGAAGGTTACGGCGCAAATCCATACATCGAAGTAACTAAGCCTCTAGCAGTAGTTACAGGCCCAGGTGGCGGTAGCGGCAAGCTTGCAACATGTCTTTCTCAGCTTTATCACGAATACAAGAGAGGCGTTAAGGTTGGTTATGCTAAATTTGAGACTTTCCCTGTTTGGAATCTTCCACTTAAGCACCCTGTAAACCTATCTTACGAAGCGGCCACAGCAGACTTAAGAGACGTAAACATGATTGACTCCTTCCATTTGGAAGCTTACGGCGAAATGGCTGTAAACTATAACAGAGACCTTGAAGTTTTCCCTGTAGTTAAGAGAATCATCGAGAAAATTACAGGCGAAACTAAGTATCTATCCCCAACAGACATGGGCGTAAATAGAGTAGGTTTCTGCATCACTGACGACGAAGTGGTTAAGGAAGCATGCGTTCAGGAAGTAATCCGTAGATTCATCATCGCAAAATGTGACTACAAGAAGGGATACATCTCTGAAGCAGCTCTTGAACGTTCAGAACTTCTTATGAAGGAAGTAAACGCTAAGGAAGAAGACAGAAAAGTCGTAAACGAGGCGAGAGAATACGCTGAATATAAGCGTGGAGTAGATGGAAAGTATGCCAACGCGGTAGTAATGGCTCTAGAAATGCCAGACGGAAGCATCGTAACTGGTAGATCAAGCCGTAGAATGGTAGCGGCAGCAGCTGCTGTACTAAACGGCGTTAAGAAACTTGCAGGCATCGACGATGATAAATATGTAATTGCACCAAACGTATTTAACGATATTCAGGTTCTAAAGACTGATGTCTTAAATCACGACAGAACAAGCTTAAATTTAGAGGAAATTCTGATTGCCCTTTCCATTTCCGCAGAAAGCAACCCTTGCGCGAAGAAGGCGACAGAAATGCTTATGGAACTACAGGGCTGCAAAGCACACTGTACTGCTATCCTAAGTGAAAGAGACGAACAGACTTTAAGAAGCATGGGCATTGACGTAACATGCGACCCTGAATATGTGACTACAAACTTGTATTTCGCATAACTAGGGAGAAAAAATGGCAAAAAAGATAATCAAAAGAAGACATATAAAATCTACAAAAGAACATCTTAAGAGGACTAGATCCACTGCCACTAAGCAGATTCTAAAGAGAAAGGATAGCTTCAAGTACAAGCTAATCCTTCAGGGTATGGGCGTTGGGGCAGTGACTGGAAGTATCGTCTCCTTATATAGATTTGCCTTCCACGAGGTAGAAGCTGCGAGAACTTTCATGGTAGCAGCGGCTGCTCAGAAGGTACTAGTGGCACTTTTAGGCATCGGCATCGTACTTTTCGCACTGGTAGTATCTGCCGGAGTTGTAAAGAGAGAGCCCGTGGGCGGAGGCAGCGGCATCCCTCAGGTTGAGGCCGAAATGAAGGGGAAAATGAACGCTAACTGGTTCCAGGTAATCTTGGCCAAGTTCATAGGAAGCCTTCTTGCTATTGGCGCCGGCTTATCGCTGGGCAGTGAGGGACCAAGTGTACAGCTGGGGGCTATGTCAGGGAAAGGTTTTTCCAGAATATCTAGAGGCCTAAGAACAGAAGAAAGAATGCTGATGACGGCAGGCAGTGGCGCAGGCCTTGCAGCGGCCTTCGGGGCACCGTTAGCCGGCGTAGTATTCACACTTGAAGAAATGCACAAGAACTTCTCTCAGGAAGTTCTATTGACGACTATGGCGGCGGCTATCACGGCTGACTGCATAGCAGCATACATATTCGGCATGAAGCCGATTTTCGAATTTACGGTAAGTGAGGGTTTGCCTCTAGACCGTATGTGGCTGGTAATAGTACTAGGTATCGCACTTGGTATCTTCGGGGTGATATACACAAAAGTTACATTCTTAACGCAGGACGTGTTCGCTAAGATATCACCTGCAGTGAAGAGAGTAGTTATTCCTTTTGTGATGGTAATGGTAGTTGCGGTACTAGTTCCAAAGGCCCTAGGCAGCGGTTCAGCTTTAATCGAACCCGTTGCAAACGGCAAGATGGCAGCCACTATGATATTAGGTTTACTAGTGGTGAAGTTTATCACATCTATGATAAGCTTTGGCACAGGCCTTCCAGGGGGTACATTCCTTCCTATGCTTGTGCTTGGGGCGCTTGCGGGAGGCTTCTTTACTGAAGCAGTAAGCCCGCTAGTTGGTTTCGAAGAAACATATATCCAGTATTTCGTAGTTCTTGGTATGGCAGGATACTTCTCAGCCATCGTTAGAGCCCCTATTACGGGAATCATCCTGATTTGCGAAATGACAGGAACTTTCTCCAACCTGCTTTCCCTATCTATGGTTTCACTGATCGCATATATGGTGGCAGACTTAATCAAGAGTCCTCCTCTATATGAAGCCCTAACAGAGAGATTAGTAGACGGACACAAGGCGAAAAAGCCTAACAAGAAGAATAAGATTCTTATCGAGTGTGAGGTTCATATGGGATCCATAATGGAAGACCAGACGCTTTCATCTATCAGCCTTCCAAAGGGATGCCTAGTGGTATCCATCCTAAGAGACGGACATGAAATCGTACCTCACGGCGGTACTCATCTAGAAGCGGGCGACAAGCTTGCGGTTCTCTGCAACGAGGATCTGGTGATGAGCGTTCAGTACGAACTAGAAGAAAAGTGCAAGACACTGTTTAATAACAAATAAGAACAGAGCACCTAAGGTTTGACAAACGAAGACCAAAGGTGCTCTTATTTTATTCATATATATTATTGTTATTTATTCTCGGGACTTCCGGGTTTCTTAGGCTTTTTCTTCTCCAATGCTTCCCTGTTTTTCTGGATAATCTTATCCTGTTCCAATAGCTGATTTGCCCTTTCTATGAGCATGCCTTTGGCGAAATTGGAAAGTTTATCGTAAGTTTGAACAAGCAGGGCCAAGGTATCGTCGTAGTAATATCCGCCAGAGATGGCAGTTAAGTAGTCTTGTTCATTTTCGATAAAGAAATAGTTCATTTTGATGCCGTGTCTTTGAGACAGCTTATACAGAACTTCCGCATCAGGAGTAGTTTTTCCTGACTCATAGGCTGCATACAGCAATCTAGTTAGACCTACGTCTACAGCCATTCTAACTTGGCTAACTGCACATTTTGCTCTTAAAAGTCGCAAGTTTCTTGCAATGATCTTCTGAGTTTCAATTTTCATGATAGTTCCTTTTCCTTAATTTTATTTTCTAAAATGCCCCTCACTATTAATAGAGTCAAAAATGTCAAAAAAGTTGCATAAAAAAGTCGAATTTTTTCGAAAAAGAAAATATTTGTCTTTTAGGCTATAAAATTCAACTGGTGGTTGCTTCTGCGTTTTGGTACAGCGTTGTAACTTTAAGGATAAGAATTAAAACTTTTAGGCTTATATTTTTGGGAGAATAAAATGACTGAAAAAGAAAGATTCAGAGAAATAGATCGTAGAGAAATGGGACGCAGAATAAAGAATAGAAGAGAAACTGTTAAGATGAGCAGAGAAAAGCTAGCTGAACATCTTGATGTTTCACCTCAGTTCATCGCTGACATAGAATACGGAAGCAAAGGCGTATCTATCAAGAGTCTCTACCTTCTGTCACAGGCGCTAGGAGTAACTACGGACTACATTTTGGCAGGGAGCGTTTACGAACTAGACGGAGATTCGGAAGCGGCAAGAGTTCAAGAACAAATCCTAGACCTACTTCATAGATGCGACGCAAAACAATTAAAAGGAATTAGGGACATCGCAGAAATATATGTTGACGGTGTCAAGGAAGAGTAAGTACAAAATCGGTGCTTAATTATTATGATATCTAGAAACACTTTCCTGCGAGGGAGAGTGTTTTTTATTTCCAGAGTATTACTAGCTTTGCAGAAAGGATGAGGAAAATGAGCTCAATAGAAGAAAGGTACAAGTTAATAGCGAACACTTACGTAGATGTAGTGAAATATCTAAAGAAATTTAATTTGAGCAGCGCCGATCTGGAGGATGCGGTACAAGATACCATGATTGACGCCTTTTCTCATGCCAGAAGCTTAAGAGATGAATCCAAGGTGAGAAACTGGATGATTGCAATAGCAAAATCCAACGGCATCAAATATGCGAGAAAAAGGAAGAAAATCAAAACAAGGGAATGTGCATTTAATGAAGATGTGATACAATTAGAATGTAATAATCTGCCTGACGACGAAGTTCTAAAGGAGATATTCCAAAGTGTAGACAACGTGTATTTATACGAAGCCTTGAAGTCGCTAAAGCCTAGAGAAAGAGACGTAATCATTCTTCAGCATGTGTATGGGCACAAGCAAGAATACGTAGCCGAAATTGTGGGCGAGACCCTTTCTAACACCAAGAGCATCTCTAGTAGGGCGAAGGCAAAACTTAGAAAATATCTTATAGATGGAGGATATGTTCATGGGAGATAAGAAATTATTTGATATAGATGAATTTTGGAAAGATTTGAAACTAGATAAATACGGCATAGAAGACATCGACGAATTCGAAATAGACGAGATTGGCAAAAAAATCGAGGAATCCTTAGACCTAGAAGAGTTCGAGGCGATGGAAGACAAAATAGAAATGCCTTCCCCTGAGACTTTCGCCAAATGGGTCGAGCTAGGAGAAGACAAATACCGCAAGCGCTTACGCCGCAAGAGAATCCTTGGAGTTTGCGTTACATTCCTGATCATATGCGTAGGTGCTCTTGTTGCCATCAACTGCATCAAACCTCCGGTTGTAGATGCGGGGCTAGACGGCGGGGTTGACATCGAAAGCACCGACATGGAAACTACTAATACCTACTCCTCTTGGAGCGACCTCCCACAGGAAATCCAAGACCAGTTTATCGAGGTCAAGGATTTACCAGATGGGTATGAGATGGAGCAGATTGTTGTGGAAGATCATGCACATATCAAAAAATTAATTATGCACTATAAATTGAATAGCGATAAACTTTTTATTAAAGAAAGTGTTTATGACCTAGATTCGCTTAATAAGATAAATGTATCTGATGGTAATGAAAGTTATTCATATAAAGACGTTCAAGTGTTTGTAGAGACCTATGATGCCAATGTGGATTCTATTACCCAAAAATTTGTGTGGAATGGAATTGTTTTCAATGTCGTTGTAGAAAGAACTATTTCTAGAGATGTTGTGATAGATTTAATAAACGGTTTGCATTAATAGCTATCACTAAAAAACGTGCGAATAGCCCGTTCTTTGGTATGATACTCCGTTCAATACAGTTTTACTTACAACCTTTAGTCGATAAGATGTTCCTCTAGTAAGATCATCATAAAAACAATCAAAAATTGAATAATCACGATTGGTTCCACTTGATCTTTTTACATAATCTTCGTTTGATGAATCGTTAACCCAGTTGTTGTTAGATAATTTTTGTAAATAAACGGTAACAGTATAGCTATCCATGGTTCCTGCAAAATCTACATCAATAGTAGCTGATGCATCTGTACCAGAATCTCTGCTAACAGCTGTTCCTATCATACTTGTCGCCCTAGGTTCCACACTAACCTCATCAGGAACTGATGCGAAGCCGACAGTCGCGCAGGAGAATGCCATAACGAATGCGAGTGTAAGGGATAATAATAGTTTTTTCATAAGAATAACCTCCTTAAAAATAATATAATTTTTAGGTTAGTATAACTAACCTAAGGGGCGTGTCGTAATGATGGCCGTGGGGCTAAAAACCACTAGTTACAGCAAAAAAATAAGGTAACCCAGTGTACTTAAGAAAAAACATTATTTTATTGAAACTAGGGGGTTACATTTGACAATCTAATATGATATAATCATCGTGCAAAAGAGTTAATTTTTTAACAAAATGAAATATATTTAATTTAAGGAGGCAATTTTACAATGAAGAAAATTGGTGTATTAGGTACTGGTACAATGGGCGCTGGCATCATCCAGGTTCTTGCTCAGAACGGTTACGAAGTAGTTATGAGAGCTAGAAGAGAAAGCTCCGTAGAAAAGGGTCTTGCTACAGTTAAGAAGAACTTAGACAAGATGGTAGCTAAAGAAAAGATGACTGCAGAAGAAGCTGAAGTTGTATTCGGTAGAATCACTGGTTCCACAGATATCAACATCATCGCTGACGCTGACTTAGTAATCGAAGCTGCTACAGAAGATATGGAAGCTAAGAAGGCTCTATTCGCTGAATTAGACAAGCTTTGCAAGCCTGAAACAATCATCGCTACAAACACTTCTTCCCTATCCATCACTGAAATCGCAGCTGCTACAGGCAGACCTGACAAAATCATCGGTATGCACTTCTTCAACCCAGTTCCAGCAATGAAGCTAGTTGAAATCATCAAGGGTTTAGCAACATCCGAAGAAACTAAGAACACAATCTTAGAACTAACTGCTGCTTTAGGTAAGACTCCAGTAGAAGTAGCTGAAGCTCCTGGTTTCGTAGTAAACAGAATCTTAATTCCAATGATCAACGAAGGTATCGGCATCTTAGCTGATGGCGTTGCAGATGCTAAGGGTATCGACGCTGCTATGAAGCTTGGTGCTAACCACCCAATGGGTCCTTTAGAATTAGGTGACTTAATCGGTCTAGACGTTTGCTTAGCAATCATGGACGTTCTTTACACTGAATACGGTGATCCTAAGTACAGAGCTCACACATTATTAAGAAAGATGGTAAGAGCTGGTCAGTTAGGTAGAAAGACTGGCGTTGGTTTCCACGACTACAGAAAGTAATCTAATACATAAAATAAGATTTTACAAAGGCTACTCGCATTGCAGTAGCCTTTTTCTTTGCCTCAAAACTTGATTTTTTGCGCCTCAAAGTATATCATAGAGCGTAGACATATTTCATATATATAGCAATTTACTAAACAATCTATATAGCAATTCTTAAAATTTCTTAGAAAGGCGCGGGACCCATCATTTTGTTCCGCAAAATAGGTATTATCATGGACGAAAAGATTTTAGATTCTAAAGTTTTTGCAGAAGATGAAGCATTAGACTTAACAAAAGAAGATATAAAAGAAGAGAATGAGGCCGAAAAGCCACAGAGAAGAGAAGAAAGACCCGAAGTAGAAGGCATCCTAGAAATTCAGGAAGAGAACAACTTCGGTTTCTTGAGATTTTCCAACTTCCTAACTAGCGAAAAGGACATCTACGTGTCACCTACTCAGATCAGAAGATTCAACCTGAAGACAGGGGATAAGATTAGGGGTATCACTAGACTACCAAAGGAAGGCGAAAGATTCGGTGCGCTTTTATACGTGCTTACAGTAAACGGCGACGAGCCTGGGGCAGCAATCAAAAGACCTGATTTCGAGGACTTAACGCCCGTTTTCCCGTATGAGAGAATCAAACTAGAAAACGGCAGCAGAGAGCTATCAATGAGATTAATCGACTTAGTTGCGCCGATTGGTAAGGGACAGAGAGGTTTAATCGTGGCTCCGCCTAAGGCAGGTAAGACGGTTTTACTAAAGAATGTGGCGAACGCAATCGAAAAAAGTAGCCCAGAAGTTGAACTTATAGTACTGCTAGTTGATGAAAGACCGGAAGAAGTAACAGATATGAAGCGTTCACTGAAGAGCGGAGAGGTAATTTATTCAACTTTTGACGAATTACCGGCCCATCACGTGAAGGTTGCCGAAATGGTTTTGGCTAGAGCACAGAGACTGGTTGAACACGGCAAAGACGTGGTAATCTTATTAGACAGTATCACTAGACTTGCGAGAGCATATAATATGGTAGTTCCGGCGTCAGGTAGGACGCTTTCCGGTGGTCTTGATCCCGGTGCTCTTCACAGACCTAAAAAGTTCTTTGGTGCAGCCAGAAAGATGGAAGAAGGCGGCTCGATCACAATCCTTGCTACTGCCCTAGTAGAGACAGGTAGCCGTATGGACGACGTGATTTTCGAAGAATTTAAGGGTACGGGCAACATGGAACTTCACCTAGATAGAAAACTTTCCGAAAAGAGAATCTTCCCTGCGCTTAACCTTAACAAGTCAGGCACTCGTAGAGAAGATCTGCTTATGAGTCAGGAAGAACTTGAGGCTATCTGGGCTATGAGAAGGGCTATGGCAAACCAGAATCAGCAGGAAGTGACGGAAGAAATCATAGAAAATCTTGCACGTACTAAAAACAACAAGGATTTCGTACAGGTTATTAAAAAAGTTTTATTAGAAGACTAACGAGGGGACAATATGGATTCAAAGAAAATATTTTTAAAGGGCGCATGTCCTACTTCCATCGGCGGCCAGGCCATCATGGAAGGGATCATGATGAGAGGGCCAGAAAAGATGGCCATTGCAGTGAGACTTCCTGACGGAAGCATTCATATGAAGACTGAACCGACTCCAAAGGCCAGCAAGTGGGCTAAGATGCCACTTGTTAGAGGCGTAGTAAACTTCGTGGCGTCATTGGTTCAGGGCACAAAGGTGCTTATGTACTCTGCAGATATTCTAGAAGAACACTATCCGGAAGAATACGAAAAGGACAAATTCGACATTTGGATTGAAGAAAAAGTAGGCAAGGAAAAGGCATGGAAGATACTTATGTATATTTCCGTGGTCTTTGCGCTTGTGCTTTCCGTAGGGCTATTTATGCTGCTTCCTACTGTAGCCGTTGGCCTACTTGGTAAACTTACAGAAAACATCATAGTATTAAACCTAGCTGAAGGTGCAGTTAGAATCGCCATCTTCATAGCATACATCGCGCTGATTTCCAAGATGGAAGACATCAGAACTGTTTTTAAGTATCACGGTGCTGAACACAAGACTATCCACTGCTTCGAAAACGGACTTGAGTTGACTCCAGAAAACGCGCAGCAGTTCTATACTCTTCACCCACGCTGCGGAACGAGCTTCTTAATGTTCGTTATGGTAATTGCGGTTCTTACGCATGCACTTATGGGCTGGCCTAACGTATGGCTAAGAATCTTATCTAGAATCTTGGTTCTTCCGATTATCGCAGGTGTGTCCTACGAGCTACTAAAGTGGGCAGGAAGAAGCGACAATATTATAGTAAGAACTTTAAGTATGCCGGGTATCTACCTGCAGAAACTTACTACTGTTGAACCGGAAACAAAGCATTTAGAAATCGCTATCGCTGCCATGAAGGCGGTGCTTGCTGGTGACAGCGTTCCATACTTTGAAGGCCTTTGCGATAAGGATGGCAATCCGATCGAGGCGGAAAAGGAAGAAGAAACTGAAGCAGATTCAATTGAAAAGGAAGTAGAATAATGAGCTTACCATTAAAAGAATTGATTAGAATAGGAGAAACGCAGCTTAGAGATGCAGGAATCATGGACAGCGTTCGTGATGCAAAGGATCTTTACTGTTTCCTTGATAAACTGGATGCGGTTGGCCTTATGATGCACTGGCAAGATGTGCTTGCTGACAACGTTTGCGAGGCATATTTTGAGCTAATCGAAAGACGTGCAGGCGGCGAACCAATGCAGTACATCACAGGGGTTCAGGAATTCATGGGCCTTACTTTCAACGTAAACCCAAGCGTATTAATCCCTCGTCAGGACACTGAAACAATGGTAGAAGACGCGTTAGAAGTACTATCAAAGGGAACTTTAAGAGGCGAAGCTTTTGTTGAAAAGCCAAACTTTAAGGACGTACTTGACCTTTGCACAGGTAGCGGTGCTATCGGCGTATCTATCGCAAAGTTAAATGGAAATGTCAAAGTGACTTGCTCAGACCTAAGCGAAAAGGCTCTAGAAACTGCCAAGGGCAATGCCATCGCTAACGGAATGAAGTCTGTTAAGTTCGAACAGGGTGACCTATTTGCGCCTTTCTGCGGAAAATTAGGAAAGAAGAAGTTTGACTTCATCATTTCAAACCCGCCATACATAGAAAGCGAAGTAATTCCTACGCTACAGACCGAAGTTAAGGACCACGAGCCTATGATGGCATTAGACGGCGGCATAGATGGCCTAGACTTTTATAAGCGTATTGCAGAAGAATCTCCAAACCATCTTAAGAAGGGCGGCGTCCTAATGATGGAAATCGGATATAACCAGGGCGAGGCGGTTTGCCAGCTGCTAGAAGCTACAGACAGATTCGAAAAGGTAGCATGCCTTCAGGACCTAGCCCACAAGGACAGAATTGTTGTTGGTTTATTAAAGAACAAAAAATAACAAAAAAGTGCTTGATTTGTTGAAATTACTGTGATATAATGTAAAGGCTGTAATAGATACAGACTATATTAATTATGTCATTGAAGACAAGAAAGAGAGACGAAACATGAGAGAAGGAATCCATCCTGATTACAAGGAATGTAAAGTAACTTGCGCATGTGGTAACAGCTTCGTTACAAAGTCAACAAAGGAAGAAATGAGATTAGACGTATGCTCCGCATGTCATCCATTCTTCACAGGTCAGCAGAAGTTCATCAACAGAGGCGGCCGTGTTGAAAAGTTCAAATCCAAGTACAACATCTAATAATCAGAAGAGACAAACCGGAAGCGAGCTTCCGGTTTTTTTATTACACCTAGGCGGGCCCTGCTCGCCGGGGGATAATAAAAAGGAGGAGGGAAAATGAACAAGTTAATGATCCTGCAGGGAGCACTTCTCGCAGAAATCGAAAAATATGCAAAAATCCACGTCGAAAACGGCGTTGAACTAGATTATCCCATCGACTGGGAGAGAATCCACGTTATATCCTGTGCTAAACTTGGCTACTTAATGGCAGAAGAAAGGGGCGTTGACCCAATCCTTGCCGCTTCAGCCTGTGCGGTGCACGACTATGGCAGAATTATTACAGGTAAACAGGCAAACCATGCCGAAATCGGATACGAACCGGTAATGGAATTCCTAAGAGGATTGAATATCTTTACGCCTGAAGAAATCGAGGAGATTGGCCTTTCCGTCAAAAATCACAGCAATAAGAGCGACGTTGGAACACCTCTAGAGGAAATCGTTAAGGATGCGGACGTTCTTGATTTCCACCAGTACGGATACGAAATGCCTCGCCCTGAGCAGCAGGCCAGACTAAATAGGATGTTAAAGGGGTAAACCCTTTCGAAAGCCTTGCAATAACAAGGCTTTTTGTGTTAAAATATAGAATTGGAAAAATGTTGTTAAGTTAATGAATTTCAAGTTTTTTAGAGGAGATTGAAATGTTTGATAAATTAGATTTCATTGTAGAAAAGTACGAAGAACTTTCTATGAAAGTATCTGACCCTGATGTAATCGCAAACCAGACTGTATGGCAGAAGCACATCAAGGAAATGGGCGAAATGGAGCCTATCGTTAACAAATATAGAGAATACAGAAAGGCTAAGGACGGCGTTGCTGAAGCAAAAGAAATGCTAGAAATGGGCGACGAAGAGCTAAGAGAATTAGCAAAGATGGAATTAGCTGAATTAGAAGATCAGATTCCTGTTATGGAAGACGAACTAAAGATCTTATTATTACCAAAGGACCCTAACGATGAAAAGAACGTAATCTTAGAAGTTAGAGCAGGTACTGGTGGTGATGAAGCTGCTTTATTCGGAGGAGACCTTCTTCGTATGTACCTTCGTTATGCTGAAAGACGTGGCTGGAAGGCTGAAATCATGGACATCAACGATACAGGTATCGGCGGTATCAAGGAAGCCAGCGTGCTTATCAAGGGTAAGGGCGCATACTCCAGACTGAAGTACGAAAGCGGTACTCACAGAGTTCAGCGTGTACCTGCAACAGAAAGCTCCGGCAGAA
>JAFYLX010000164.1 GCA_017556895.1 Bacillota bacterium
AAGATGCATCAGAGCTTCTTCGGCCAAAATGATTATATTCCTTCAGACGAAGTATATGCGATGAGCAATCAGATAATTGCCAATGTACAGGCAGAAAGAGATGCAGGCGCATTAGAAGGTGAGGAAGAAAAGGATATCGATACTTCTCAGACTATCACGCCGGAAGTTGATCCGAACGAAGGTGTGGAAGGCGAAGGTACAGGAGAAGGATTAGAAGGTGAATGGACTGGCGAAGGCTTAGATCCTGGAACTGGCGAAGGCACTGATCCTGGAACTGAGGATCCTGGCACTGGTGGTGAAGGTACTGGTGAAGGATCTACTCCTGGCACAGGGGATTCCAATACAGGTGAAGGTACAGGTAACGAAGGTGCAGGCTCAGGACCTAGCCTTGGACCGAGCAAACCAGGCACTAGCGATACTGGAAATACAACACCTCAATAATTAAATAAGAAAAAATATAGAGCCGTCGTTCTAGCTGACTATAAAATCAGTGTAGCGACGGCTTTTTTAGTTTATTTAATGAAAGGTGCTTTTAATATAGAATGATGTTTCTCTTTGTTATTAACTTCTTCATCCAATAGAGTTAAAGCCCTTTCCGCTAGACGACCTTTGCCGTAAGGGGAAAGTTTGTGATATGTAGTAGTTATTTCTCTAAACTGCTCTGAAGTGTTTATAGCATTTGCGATGATATTTAGGAAATCTCTTTGATTTGGTATAAACAAGGATGCCATATCAATGCCAAAGTAAGTAGCTATGTTGAGCAGCGATTCTGCGTCTTGGCTACGGCTTCCAAGTTCGTAATGGGTGTAAAGTGGTCTGCTGTTTCCGATGATGGCTGCCATATCGCTTTGATCTAACCCATGGGTTGTGCGTAGTAATCTCAAGTTGTGGCCTATAATCTTTTGCGTTTCTTTTCTCATAATTTTTCTCCTTTTTGCAAATTTTAGTAAAAATACTTCTCTATATTATTAGTGTGGTTTTCGTAACAAAAAGTTGCAGAAAAATATCGAAAATTGTTATAATTAAAGAAAATTGATGAGGAGTGACATTATGGGTAAGTCTTGGGATATTGAAAACTATGAGAAAATATCACAAAGGTACAGTCAAGAACTTGAAGTGATGTTTTCCTACTACAAAAAGATTGTGTATATTCTAATGAAGCAAGGTTTGACTCATGAAGACGCGCAAGATGCAGCTCAGGATGCATACATTGAAGCCATAGCTTGTCTTCCAAAATTAAAGAAGAGGGAAGCCGTAATAAGTTGGCTTATAACTATTGCAACGCGTGTAGGAGATAAGTATTTAGCGAAAAAGATAAAGATGAATGACAGAGAAGTTGAATTTGAGACATGCCGTGAAAGTGAAATTCTTGCATTTCCGGGGGCTCACTCCAATGAGGATAAAATAGAAGATGCACTGGGCATTTCAAAAAAAGAAATCTTGCGCCAAAATATGTCGAAGTTGGGCACCGTAGAGCGAAAAGTATTGATTATGCATTACACTTATCAATACGATTATAGGTATATATCTGCGAAGCTTAATATTAACCACTCGACGGTAAGAACGATTTCTAAACGTGCAAAAGAAAAATTACGACGGCTTATTATTGAAGAAGAATTGAATAATATAACTTAAAAAGGCGGCATTTGCCGCCTTTTGTAATTCTTGATTATAGTGTTATTTTTAACTGTTTTTAAGACTTTCTTCGGCTTCGTCGATGGAATCATAACCATACAGCTTAACCATAGTAAGTTGATTCTTTTCGGATAAAGAAACTCCTGAACCAGCGAGTTCGTTGATGTAGTCTCTATATAAGATTAGAAGTTCTTCTGGGTAAGTTTCTAGTTCGCCTCTAGCATAAGATTCTAGAGAAGTCTGTCCCTTATAGTCTTCTTCGGATCGAAGCGGTCTACCAGTACCCACTACAAGTGGATATTTTAATCCTAATTCTTCTTCCCATTTAATCATCTGTTCTACGATTTCGTTGATTAGTCTAAAAATCCTAACCGGTGTAGCTGGTAGTTTATGCTTTAAGTGTTTGTTATAGTAATGAAGATCACTATATTGCATCATGCGAGCGTACTTTTCAGATAATAGATTACGGCCCTCTGACTCACATTCTATAACGTATTTTGTCCAAAGATCGAGCATTTCATCTGTCCAGTTTTCATACTGGCTTCTACGCATTATATAAAAAGTTTCAAAGTCTTCCTGGCATGATGCTCTGCCGCCAATGTTTTCAACTTTTTGAAACATGTTCCACTCTAACTGAATTATTTTTTCTACTTTTTCTAGTTTCATATGCTACTCCTTTCAAATATTATCAAATTTACGTTGTTGTTATATAGTTAAATGCAGTCAGCCATAGGATGAAGAAGTCTTAGCTCTGGATCCTCAATTCTTTCCATTAGTTGTGGAGCATATCCTTGAAGAAAATATCCAGAAAACTCAAGTTCTAATTTTTCTGTCATAATCTTAATTAACAGGCTGCAAATGGCTTCAATGTGAAGCATTCCCTCTGCGCCTGGCGCATGAGACATTAACGCTTTTAACTCTTTTAGAAGTTTTTCAACGTCCTCATTGCCGTTTAGGAAATCTAGCCCCTTATACATCCATTTATAAAATGGAGCCGCACTGTTGTTAAGCAGATATAACATTGAAAGTGTAGCCTCGGCGAAACGAGCTGCAGCAAGATTTGCTGTAATTTTGTCGCTGCGCTTTAGGCATCTTTGATAATTATACTGTCCTGCTTGAGAAATGACACAGGCTCTAGCCGCTAACTTTTTGTACAATACATCTTTAGGATAGCCCTTTTTAAGGCCTTCGCGTATGCGGGAAAACTCTCCAAGCTTATCTTCGAAAATTTCTCCGTTGGTAGCAGTGACTAAATTGTTTTCGCTGATTAGGAACCAG
>JAFYLX010000165.1 GCA_017556895.1 Bacillota bacterium
TCCTTTGCCAGAGCTTCTGCTTGTATCTTGTCATAGAAAGGACCAATCGGCTTAGATGGGTTGTTAAAAGCCGGATCAGACTTCTCAACTATTATCTGTGTGGCTACAGTAACTACCGGTATGTTTTTCCCAACCTTACTTAATGCATACCGGATCCCTTGCTGAAGATGATACCCTATATACCCTTGTGACATAGCCCCGCATACATCAAAGGGCATAGCAGGAGTCACATCTCTAGCAGTTTCGGATGCCAATAAGATTCTTCCAACTTGTGGTCCGTTTCCGTGCACTACTGCAAGCTCGTATCCCTTTCTGCTAATTTCTGCAATCTTTTCACTAGTTTTCCTAACAACCTTCAACTGATTCTGTGCCGTAGCGGCTTCATTACCAGACTGAAGTGCGTTGCCTCCTAGGGCTATTACTATCTTTTCCATATTACATCCTCCTAATATCCTCTCTATTCACAGGACAAGACATACATCTTGGGCCACCTCTACCTCTAGATAGCTCGGCGCTAGGTATTGTCAGTACTTCGATACCATGTTTTTGAAGCAAGTCATTCGTAACATAGTTTCTTTCGTAAGTGATTACTTTGCCCGGAGCAATACATAAGGTATTAGAGCCATCGTTCCACTGTTCTCTTTGGGCTGCTATCATATCGCCTCCTCCACATCTGATTAAATCTACCGAAGGCAGTTTGAGCTCCTTGGATAGTAGCTTTTCTAGACTATCTGTAAGAGAACTGAATTGGAGTTGTTCATCTTTTCCAAGAGTAATCTCGTAAACCGATAGTGGCCCCTCTATCTCCGGATGAATCGTGAATTTATCGAAATCTACCATCGTAAACACTGTATCCAAATGCATGAAAGCTCTACATTTTGGAATATCAAAGACGATTATTTTCTTGAATTTTGAGTTTTTAAGAAGATTATGAGCAAAATTTTCAATCCCTGCGATAGTCGTTCTCTCAGAAAACCCTATCGCTACAATTTCATCTGAAAGAACAAGCACATCTCCTCCTTCTATAGAAAAGTCATCATAAACGTCGTACCACTTGTAGTTCCCCGCCGTAGCAAAGTCCTTGTTATAGTCAAATATATACTTTAGGAGTAGCGACTCCCGTCTACGAGCGGGAGTGTGCATATGATGAATATTAATTCCATTTCCGATGCAAGCACCAGGGTCTCTGGTAAAATATAGGTTGGGCATCGGATCCATAACAAAGGGGTATTCGCAAATCGCAAGGTCAGACAAAGAGTCAGTCTTTGTCTGACCCAAATCCTCTCTTTTGACTCCAGCTATAACCCTTTCTACCATCTCCCGCGGCGTCAAACTCATCAAAAAATCTGCGACAGCGTGTTTCATTCCCTCCGACTCCACAAAGCTCAGTTCTATCATCTCATTGACGAACTCCTTGCGGATGGCTTGGTTAGTTAAGGCTTTAGCCGTTTCTTCTTCGTAATAGATAACTTCAACGCCGTTATCTCGTAAGATCTTCGCAAACTCGTCATGTTCCTCTTGGGCCGCCTTTAAAAAGGGAACATCGTCAAATAACAATCTTTCCATTGTAGCAGGCGTGAGCGCCTCAATTTCTCTACCCGGTCTATGAAGTAAGACTTTGTTTAGTTTACCAATCTCCGAATAGTTGTGTATTCCAGGTTGCATAATCCAAGCCTCCTTATGAAAGTGTTGCCACTACTACGGCCTTAATCGTATGCATTCTGTTTTCAGCCTCGTCAAAGACCTTTGAGTGTTTTGACCTAAAGACCTCATCAGTCACTTCTCTAATGTCGTAACCTCTTTCCATTTGCTCCTTTGCCATAGTTGTCTCAAAGTCATGGAAAGAAGGAAGGCAATGCATGAAGATTACGTCGGGGTTTAGAGTCTTTTTAAGCATATCTTCGTCCACCCTATATGGAGTTAGAAGTTTGACCCTTTCAGGAATCTGATCTTCTTCTCCCATCGATGCCCAAATATCGGTATAAAGCACATCCGCATTCTTCAAGCAGGCAGGATCCGAGGTAACTTCAATTAGAGCCCCTGTTTCCTTGGCAACCTTTTCTACATCCTTAAGCATAGCCTTGTCAATCTCTTTGACCAGTTCACTAGGTCCATAGGCCACAAAATGCATCCCCATCTTCGCACAGCCCTGCATCCAAGCATAGGCCATATTATTTCTAACATCTCCGCAGAAAACCACCTTAACTTGTTTAAGAGGCTTAGAAACATGCTCCTCGATAGTCATCATGTCTGCCAATATCTGTGTCGGATGATCAATGTCTGTAAGTCCATTAAATACCGGCACACCGGAGTGTTTAGAAAGCTGAACCACTACATTCTGGTCAAAGCCTCTATATTCGATACCGTCATAGAATCTACCGAGAACCTTAGCCGTGTCCTCCAAGGACTCCTTCTTTCCCATCTGAGAACTTCTGCTATCTAAATAGGTTACGTTAGCTCCTTCTTCGTGACATGCGACTTCAAAAGCACATCTAGTTCTAGTAGATGTTTTTTCAAATAAAAGGCAAACGGTTTTGCCCTTCAATAAATCGTTTTGTATACCCGCAATCTTCTTACTTTTTAACTCCTTCGCTAAATCGATTAAATATCTAATTTCTTCAGGCGTAAAATCCATCAAAGTCAAAAAACTGCGTCCTCTTAAATTTACTGCCATTTTTTTCTCCTCCATTATCAATCTTTATATTTCTAATCTTTCCCCAAAATCGGTTAAATATAAGGTTGATGAGAGATAATTGAAAAGCAAAAATTTCAAAAAACAAAACACCTGCTTCAGGAATTTTCCCAAAACAGGTGATATTTGCTAATATAATTATTTTTTCTCAGGTTTTTGTCCGTGATACTGGTAATAGCATACTTCCATACGGCCGTTAAACAGCTTTCTTCTACGATCTGCCGGTCTACCAAAAACCTTTTCCTCAATAGTCTTGTCAGGCGTAATCGCAAACATAGACCAAGTTTTGTTGTCTTTTAAGAACTTATTGAATCCTTTGTAAAGTTCGTCGATAGATTCCCTATCACCTATACGCTCGCCGTATGGCGGGTTAGTAACGATGATTCCGCCTTCCTTGCCTGCAGACTTCATCTTGCCACCGTCTCCAAGTGTAAAGATAATATCCTCTTCCACACCTGCTTCAGCTGCATTTTCTTTCGCAGATTCGATAGCACGTTTGTCTATATCATAAGCATAGATCTCTAGTTCAGAATCCCAGTCGATAACCTCGTAAGCCTTCTTACGTTCTTCCTTCCAAAGTTTTGCCGGAATAGCCTCCCATTCTTCAGAAACGAAGTTTCTGTTAAGACCAGGCGCGATGTTTCTAGCAATCATAGCCGCCTCGATAGGGATAGTCCCTGAACCGCAGCATGGGTCAACTAAGATTCTGCCGTTTCTCCAGAAAGAAAGGTTAATCATCGCAGCAGCTAGTGTTTCCTTAATAGGTGCGATTACAGCATTCTGTCTGTAGCCTCTCTTGTGAAGCCCTGGCCCAGTCGTATCTAAAGTTACAGTTACTCTATCCTTTAGAAGTGTGATTTTGATGTCATAAAGAGCACCAGTCTTCTCGAAATACTCAATTCCGTAGATTTCTTTCAATCTCTCTACGATAGCTTTTTCTGAAACTGACTGACAAGCCGGAACGCTGGAAAGCTTTGACTTTACGGATGATCCATTTACAATGAATTTTCCATCAGGCGGTATCCACTCTTCCCAAGGAATTGCCTTAACCTGCTGGAAAAGATCCTCAAACTCAAGAGCCTTAAACTCCGCCATCTTAATCTGAACTCTGTCGGCACATCTAAGCCACAAATTAGCCTTGACGATTCCTCTCTCATCTCCCTGGAAAGTGATCTTGCCGTCTTCTGATTTTAAAATTTTGAATCCTAGAGCTTCGAGTTCTCTCTTAACTGGAGCCTCAAGGCCAAAGGTTGAAGTTGCAATTAATTCTAATTTCATTTTATCCTGCTTTCTTAATAAGTAAAAAAATAGCGCCCTAATACAAGGACGCTATAACTTTTTTATAGATACGGTGCCCTCTTGTTTAGGTAGTTTGTTTTTAAGGATTCTAGCTGATCTAGAGCCTTACCTGTACCTATTGCAACGCATGATTTAGGATCTTCGGCAATAATTACCTTGATGCCTGTTCTGTCTTCAATTCTCTTGTCGATACCGTAAAGCAGTGCACCACCGCCTGTTACAACGATACCGGCATTACTGATATCTGCAGCAAGTTCAGGTGGAGTTCTTTCAAGAACGTTATGAACAGCTTCGCAGATTTCGTGTAGTGGTTCTTCAAGAGCCGCCATAATTTCTTCGGAAGAAACATCTACGCTCTTTGGAAGACCAGTAACTAGGTCTCTACCTCTACATTCCTTAATTACAGCTTCTTCTCTAGGGAAAGCTGTACCGATTGTAAGCTTTAAGTCTTCGGCAGTTCTTTCACCGATGTATAACTTATGAGCCTTTCTCATGTACTTAACGATAGCTTCATCAAACTTATCGCCAGCCATCTTAACGGATGTGCTAGCTACGATTCCCCCAAGGGAAATAACAGCGATATCTGTAGTACCGCCACCGATATCAATAACCATAGCCCCATCCGGCTTGGAAATATCAATACCCGCACCGATTGCTGCAGCTACCGGTTCTTCCATAAGGAATACATCCTTACCACCAGCCTGCTCTGCAGCTTCTCTAACTGCTCTCTTTTCTACTTCAGTAACACCACTTGGTACGCAAACCATGATTCTTGGCTTGAAGAATCTGCCGCTTCCACAAGTCTTTCTGATGAAATATTTAAGCATTCTTTCTGTAATATCGTAGTCGGAAACAACACCATCTCTAAGAGGTCTGATCGCCACGATGTTTGCAGGTGTTCTACCAAGCATCTGTCTTGCTTCTTCACCAACAGCAAGAATTTCATCTGTATCGTTGTTGATCGCAACTACTGATGGTTCGCAAAGCACGATGCCTTTGCCTTTTATATACACTAGGACGTTAGCTGTCCCAAGGTCAATGCCTACTTCTTGTGCAAATCCCATTCCTTTTCTCCTTTTCCCTTATTTTTATATGAATATACTTTATACATGTAAATTATTATACACAATTCTTATCATTTACATTTCTCAAAACATTATATATAAATTTTCAATTTTTTTCAATTTGTTTAAGAGAATATTGTGTGAAATTTAACCAAAAAACACCAAAGAGCCCTCATTTAGGCTCTTCGATGTTTCAAAAACTATATCGGATAGGACTTATATTTATAATAGCATTCTGTCATTGTCGATGCTAAACTTAGCAATCAATTTTTCGACAGTCATGGACTCTCTTTCTTCGCCTCGAATATCCATTACAATCCTACCATCCTGCATTAAAATTGTACGATTTCCATACTTTAATGCATCCTTCATATTATGTGTAATCATAAGGGTGCACATGCCTTCCCTTTTTGCAAATATCTCTGTTAAAGCTAAAACCTTTTCTGCCGCCGATGGGTCTAGTGCCGCAGTATGCTCATCTAACAATAGAATCTGCGGATTTGCCATAGTAGCCATAAACAGCGTAAGCGCCTGTCTCTGTCCACCAGATAGAAGCTTTACCTTTTGAGTAAGTTTGTCTTCCAACCCCATTTCCAGAACTTTTAGTTGTTCTTTAAAAGCACTTTTATCCGCCTTTGTTAATCCTGGCTGAAGACCTCTAGACTTCGCCTTGCAAGCTGCAATAGCCAGATTTTCTTCAATTGTCATATCAAAAGCAGTACCCTTTAGCGGGTCTTGGAAAACTCTGCCGATGTACTTAGCCCTTTTGTGTTCAGGAGTCTTAGTCACGTCTTTGTCTCCTATGATAATCTTACCTTCGTCCATCGGAAACACACCTGCTATCGCATTCATCAGTGTGGACTTACCTGCACCGTTATTACCGATTACAGTTACAAAATCGCCTTCTTCCAACGTTAAAGATAAATCGTTAATAGCTACCTTTTCGTTGATAGTTCCCTCTCCGAATATTTTAGTTATGTTATGAATTTGAAGCAGCTTTTTCATTTTTGCCCCTCTTCTTTCTAATTTTTGCACCTCTTTCGCCTAAAAGACCTAAGTAAAGAGCCATTGCTACGATAATGGCTGATACCAGCTTTAGATCGCTAGATTCCATACCAATGTATAGAGCCTGTGAGATAATTATTCTATATAAAATTGCCCCTAATGACGCTGCGATAAGTCTTCTTAATAATGTGTTTGTTCCAAAAACTACTTCCCCTAGTATTACAGAAGCAAGTCCTATTACCATCATACCAGTTCCGCTGTTGATATCAGCGAAAGCCTGATTTTGTGCAAGCATACCGCCAGCAAGACCAACAAGACCATTGGATAGGCCTAGACCAAGAAGTTTCATAGTATCACCAGAAACTCCAGCAGCCCTAACCATATCTTCGTTATCACCTGTTGCTCTAAAAACGAAACCAATTCTCGTTTGAAGGAACATATATAAAAGCGCGATTATAATCACTAGGATAATCAAACCTAGTATTATGCCTGAATACTTTGGTGGTAAAACTTGATCTGCCATCTTATATATCGTATCACTCTTTGTAAGCGGTATATTTGGCGTTTTACCCATTATTCTAAGGTTTACGGAGTAAGATGCCAGCATTACCAAAATACCTGCTAAAATCGCCTGAATTTTTAGTTTTGTATGCAGGAAGCCAGTCATAAGACCTGCACATGCACCAGCAGCAAATCCACCTACCAACGCAAAGTACGGATTTAATCCTGCCGCACAAATCACAGCAGAAGTGGCCATCCCTGTCACGATAGATCCATCTACCGTTAAGTCCGGCATATTTAAAGTTCTAAATGATATAAATACGCCGAGGGCAAGTATTGCATATATTGTCCCAAGTTCAATTGCTCCAAGCAGAGCAGTCATGGTCATCATAGAAATATTCTCCTTTTATTTGTTTATGAGCCAGGGCTCAATCACTACTGCGGAAAAGTAGTAGCCTTGTCTAATACTGAAGTTGGCACATCAACGCCAATTGCTTTAGCTGTATCTGTATTTACATATACACTCATATCTGACATTTTCTTTACTGCCATTGTAGCAGGGTCTGCGCCTTCTAAGATGTCAGCGATCATAACTGATGTTTCTTTTCCTAATACTTCATAATCAATACCGTATGTTGCAAGGCCGCCATCTGCTACCATTGAGTCTGCACTTACATAGTAAGGGATTTTTGCATTGTTAAAGATATCTGTAACTACAGCCATAGATGATGCTACAGTATTATCAATTGGTGAGAAAACAACGTCAACCTTATCAGCTAGATACTGTGCTGCCTGCTGCACTTCGCTTGTGTTAGTAACTGTAGATTCTACTACCTTATATCCGTTCTTTGCAGCGAAGTCCTTTAGGCCTGCTACTACTGATACAGAATTGTCTTCACCGATATTGTATAATGCACCGATTGTCTTAAATCCAGGTGTAATTTCTTTCGCTAAGCTCATAATCTGTTCTGCAGATACTTCATCAGATGTACCTGTTACATTACCGCCAGGAGTTTCAAGAGTGTCTACTAGTTCAGCATCAACAGGGTCTGTAATAGCTGCGAATACGATAGGAATATCTGTTGTTTCACTTAAAGCCGCCTGTGCCGCAGGTGTCGCGATCGCTACAATTACATCAACTTCGTCGCCCACAAATTTTTGTGCGATATTCTTCATTGTAGACATATCATTCTGTCCGTTCTGATAATCGATCACTAAATTTTCGCCATCTACGAAGCCTTCTTCTTCAAGGCCTGCAATGATGCTCTGTCTAATTGTATCTAGAGACGGATGTTCCATAAGCTGGATGATACCAACCTTTAGCATATCATCGCCGCCACTGCCGCCGCATCCTGTTAACATTGTAACTGCTAATACTAGTACTAATACCATTGTCATTAATCTTTTCATTTTTGTTCTCCTTTTCAATTAAAACTATAATTGAAGTGTCTCTGCGATTACTGGCTAGTACCAGCCGCTAACGGTAAACAAAAAACCCTATCCTCTTGTCAAGGACAGGGTATTAACCTGCGGTACCACCTTGTTTGACTTAAAAATAAAGCCCACCTCGCAAGAGTGCCATCACACTCCTATCCACTCACGTAGGATTCCACGTCTCAGATACTAAGCTCGTCTCATATATAACAATAGACTGTTAGCTGTTCCCCTCGCCCTCAGGAGCCCATTATTCTAACCCGCTTACTATCTGGCTTCCACCGTCCCAGACTCGCTGTGAGAGCTGCAATTAGTTTTACTTCTCCGTCAAAGGTTTTAATATCTAATTAATGAGAATTCTAGCATTAATTTTGTGGGTTGTCAACCAATAATTGTAGTGTTTTTTGTTTGTTATCCACAATTACATTTAATATCCGTATTCATCTCTATATTTGATGATCATAAATACAGCAACTAAAATTGCTAAGATTTCTGCTACAGGCAATGCCCACCATATGCCCGGCAAACCGAATATCTCCGGCAACACAATTAATGCACCTGCTTCAAGAATGAAAGTTCTAAGCATAGATATTAGCGCAGAGACCTTTCCGTTATTGAGCGCCGTAAAGAATCCAGAAGCGAAGACGTTGACTCCGGTAAATATCACGCTCACCGCAATGATTCTAAACCCAGGGAGCATGAGTTCTGCCAACGCTTCATCTTTAGACGCAAAAATCCATACCCAAAAGTCATCCGTGGCGATTGCTAACGTAAACATCGCTATACCAAAGACAATCATCGTCTTCATGGAAATGTTAAAGACCTTCTTAATATTATCCGTATTTTTAGCACCATAGTTATAGCTGATTAAAGGTGCAATACCTCCAACAAAGCCAAAGAAAATCGCGACAAATATAAATTGCAGATACAAAATTGCACTAATGGCCGCAACACCCTTTTCCCCAACGATAGCCATCATCTGAATATTAAACAGAGCCGTAGTTATGGCACTAGCAAGGTTAGAAACCATCTCTGATGAGCCGTTACCCATAGCCTTAAGAAATTCTTTTCCTTTCCACACCGGCTTCATAAAGTGTAGTAGACTATCTTTTTTAACAAAAACAGTAAGAGGTACAAGGCCTCCGATCATCATACCGGCAACAGAGGCAATCGCTGCTCCCGTTAGGCCCATATCTAGGAAACCGACTAAAACAATGTCTAAAACGATATTAAGGACCCCTGAAGCGATGGATAGACTCATGCCCATCTTTGGTCTATCTGTAGTAACAAGATAACTTTGGAAAAGTACCTGCATTACCCATACCGGCCCACCTAATACAATAATAGTACCGTATTCCACGCAGTATGGTAACAAAGCTTCGTCTGAA
>JAFYLX010000166.1 GCA_017556895.1 Bacillota bacterium
AGAAAATTTGCAGTGCCTAGCATCATAGCAATGGTGGTGGGTGCTCTAAATAATATAGTGGACAAGTTCTTTATAGGACAGAGTATTGGTGAACTAGGCAACGCAGCCACGAATGTGGCATTTCCGCTTTCTACTTGTTGCGTAGGACTTTCCCTTATGATGGGGATTGGTGCGGCGTCGGCTTTTAACCTTTCTATGGGTAGGGGTGAAAAGGAAAAAGCACTGTTTTATATAGGGAATGCGACGACAATTTTATTCTCTATTGGTGCGATAATAGGTGTGTTAACGCTAATATTCTTAGAACCATTGCTTCTGTTCTTTGGTTCACCGGTAGACGTGCTTGGATATGCTAAAGAATACGTAGGCATCACTGCACTGGGATTCCCGTTTTTCGTGTTGGCAAACGGCGGTTCACATCTGGTTAGAGCTGACGGAAGCCCTAGATATTCTATGATGTGTAATTTATCTGGGGCAATTTTAAATGCAATCCTAGACCCTATTTTTATCTTCGCATTGGATATGGGAATGACTGGTGCTGCCCTTGCAACTATTATAGGGCAGATTGTATCCGGAATTCTCGTAATAAAATATATACTTAATTACAAGGCGGGCAAGATTACAAAGAAGCATCTTGTTCCAAAGCTTCAGTACGGCGGATACGCTGCAAACCTTGGTTTGGCACAGCTTGCTAGCCATATGTCAATGATGGTCGTGCAGATTATCTTAAATAACACTTTGACGTATTATGGCGCTATGTCCATATACGGCGAGTCTATCCCGCTTGCCTGCGCGGGCATTATAAACAAGGTTAGCTTTATGTTTTTCGCGGTATGCATAGGAATAGGACAGGGCATGCAGCCGATCATAAGCTTCAACTATGGGGCCAAGCAGTACGCAAGGGTTAAAAGGGTATTGAAATTAAGCTTGAATGCCAGCAGTATCATATGCGTAGTTGCATTTTTACTGTTCCAAATATTCCCTAGACAAATAATAGGTTTTTTTGGGGACGGCTCAGAGATGTACTTTGCATTCGCAGAAGAATATTTCAAAATATATATGTTCTGTACTTTCCTAAATAACATTCAGCCACTATCATCAAATTTCTTTACATCCATAGGAAAGCCGGCAAAGGGAACTTTCCTTGGAATCACGAGACAGTTACTATGCTTGATGCCGCTAGTCATTGTCCTTCCAAGATTCTTTGGGATTGACGGTTTGATGTTTGCAGGACCAATAGCGGACTTCCTTGCGGCAGCAATTTCTGTAGTTATGCTTATTACGGAGCACAAGGAAATGGCTAAACTTGAGGCTCAAGGCGATAGATTGGAGGGTCATAATGAGTAAATTAATTGATAATCCGTGGAAAGGGATTAATCTCTCTGACTACGAGGGTCATATGAATCTCGAAAGCGTAAGACAGCTTCCGGTTCTTCGAGTGATTTTAAAAGCACAGCTTGAGGCCTATGACATAAAGAAGGCTATGATCCTTGGAATTGCAGGAGGAGCAGGGCTTGAGCATGTCCGAGAAAACCAACTTGAGAAGCTATATGGAATAGACATTAATCAGAGCTTTTTAGCGGAATGTCTAAATAGATTTGGCAAACTATGCCCTATGTTAGAGCTTATAAACGAAGATTTAATGGACGAAGAGTGTGTTTTGCCGGAGGCAGACTTAGTAATATGTAACCTTGTAGCAGAGTACATCGGATATGAAGCTCTTTTGGGAGCAGTTAGAAAATCACAGGCAAAGTATGCTTCCGTTGTGATTCAAGTAAACAGAAAGCAGGGCTTTGTTTCGGATTCGCCATATCTAAAAGCCTTCGAGAGATTGGACGAGGTTCATTGTCTTATGGAAGAGGAAGTTTTAATCTCGAAAATGAAAAATCAAAAATACGAATTTATTTGTAAAAAAGCGGAAGATTTACCCAATGGAAAAGTATTGGTAAGGCTAGATTTTGTGCAAAAAATGTGTTAAAATATATCGGTTGTAAATTAGGAAGCAGAGGCTTCTTAACATAATTAATTCAAAAGTGTTTATTTAAAGAAAGAAGGCGCAAAAACAAATGAATTTAGTGAAAACTTATTTCGCAGATCTAAAAAAGGAATTCGCTGGATATAACGGTCAGAAACTTACAAAAGACGTTATGTCTGGTATCACAGTAGCGGCGGTAGCACTTCCACTTGCACTGGCATTCGGTGTCAGCTCCGGTGCGACAGCGGCTTCTGGTCTGGTAACAGCTATTTTAGGTGGTATTATCATCAGTATGTTCTCCGGAGCATCCTTCCAAATTTCTGGTCCTACTGGTGCAATGTCAGCTATCTTAATTACTCTTGCAGCTCAGTACGGTCTGCAGGGTATCTTTATGGCCAGCTTCCTTGCAGGTGTTATCCTGTTACTTGCTGGTGTACTAAAGCTGGGCAGAATTATATATTACATACCTTCATCTGTAATCACAGGCTTTACTTCCGGTATTGCAATTATCATCGCTTTAGGGCAGCTTGATAATTTCTTCGGTGTTAAGTCTGAAGGCGAACTAGCAATCTTAAAGGTTGTATCATACTTTACAGATGGATTTGATCCAAATTGGCAGGCAGTAGGAATAGGCTCTGCAGTAATCCTATTCATGCTATTATGGCCAAAGAAACTTAATGAAAAACTTCCATCTTCACTTGCAGCTATCATATTGGTAGTAATCGCTGGTTATTTCATCGATTTCAACGTAGAAGTTGTAGGCGATATTCCAAAATCAATTATGCTTGAAGATAGATTATCTCTTGTAGGCGTTAGCATGGATCAGTTCTGGGATCTATTAGTACCTGCATTCTCTATTGCAGCACTAGGTATGATCGAATCTCTTCTTTGTGGTGCTTCCGCTAGCAAGATGAAAAAGGAAGACTTCAATGCAGACAGAGAACTTGTTGCACAGGGTATCGGTAATATGGTTATTCCTTTATTCGGTGGTGTTCCTGCAACAGCTGCTATCGCAAGAACAAGCGTAGCTATCAAGGCTGGTTGTGAAACTAGACTTGCGGGCATCATTCATGCAGTAATCTTATTACTTTCCATGTTTGTAATCGGTCCAATCATGTCAACTATTCCGCTTTCCGCATTAGCAGGCGTTCTTATGGTTACTGCTTGGAGAATGAACGACTGGGAAAACATCGACTTTATCTTTGGACACAAGTTCAAACCTGGTATCCTTAAGTTTGTTATCACAATGGTAGCTACTGTAATACTAGACTTAACAAAGGCTATCCTAATCGGTGTTGCGGTATCTGCATTCTTACTTTTAGTTAAATTAACAGACATCGACGTAACAGTTGCAAATATCGACAAGAAGAGATTAGAAGACATCGGCATTAATGTTCCTAAGGTATCAGACAAGGTTAAGATTGCTTATCTAACTGGTACAATCTTCTTTGCTGTAGTAGATAAGTTAAGCAAGAAGATTAAAGAGGAAGGTCAGACTGAAGGTCTAATCCTTTCCATGAGAGGCGTTCCGGTAATCGACGTTTCCGGTATTCAGGCATTAACTGAACTAGTTAAGGAAATGAACGAAATGGGCACAGAAGTATACTTAACAAGTGTACAGCCAAAGGTATATAACTTGATGGAACAGGGTGGTTTCATCGACTTAATTGGCAGAGAATACGTATTCGACAGTGCACAGCATGCGATTCTTGTTGCTATGGAAGAGCATATGTAAAATTAGAGGTGGAGTATTCCACCTCTTTATTTGAATTCGTCGTTTGAATTTGTGAAAGGAACGGATAGGCATGGAACTTTATATAGCATTCATAGTTTTTATCATATCTATGCTTATAGCGATTATAACCAGCCACAGCATGGTTATTGCCCTTGTCATCGGCTTGGTAGCCTTCTTGATTGTGGGCAAAATTAGGGGATATTCTCTAGAAAGTATGACCAAGATGAGTATAGACGCCAACCAGAGCTCTCTAGTAGTAATAAAGGTAATGCTCATTATTGGGGTGCTTACTGCGGCCTGGAGAGTATCAGGAACAATAACAATTTTCGTCTACTATGGTATGAAGGTTATTATGCCGCCGATTTTCTTGTTGATTACATTCCTGCTTTGTTGCTTGTTAAGTTATGCAATCGGTACATCCTTTGGTGTTGCAGGGACTGTAGGCGTAATATTCATGGCTCTTGCTAGAAGTGGAGGAGTTAATCCACTTCTTACAGCGGGTGTAGTCATGTCTGGCGTATATTTTGGAGACAGATGCTCACCTGTGTCATCAAGTGCAAATATGGTTGCCGGCGTAACAGAAACAAAAATATATGATAATGTTAAAATAATGATGAAGACGGGAGCACTTCCCTTTGCTATTACATTGATGGTATATGCAATCTTGTCTATAGCAAATCCTATCGTTTCTGTTGATCAGTCAATGATCCAAACTTTTGAAAATGAGTTTAATCTTTCCATCTGGTCCTTCCTGCCTGCAATCATAGTAATAGGTCTTCCGCTACTAAAAATTGGCGTTGTAAAGGCAATGACGGCAAGCATCGCGAGTGCTATAATTGTTGCTTGGTTGGTGCAAGGCGTGGACTTATTAAAAGTTTTGGAAATATGCATTTTCGGATACGAATCATCTAGCAGTGGGCTAGGGGCAATCCTTAATGGCGGAGGATTGGTTTCTATGCTAGAAATCGTAATAATTCTTGTTATATCCAGCTCATATTCGGGTATATTTAGTGGTACTAAGATGCTTGATTCGTTACAAGAAAAACTTGCGAAGGCCTGCAATAAGGTAGGAAGATTTGCAATAATGGTGGCTATGAGCATTGCTATGTCTTGTATTTTCTGCAATCAAACCATTGGAACATTGATGTGTGCAGATCTTATGAGAAAACCATACATTGATGGTGGAGGCGACAACACGGAACTGGCAATTGACTTAGAAAATTCAGTAATTTTAATAGCATGTTTCATACCATGGTCCATAGGATGCAGCGTGCCTCTTTTGATGCTGGGCGTCGACTTTAAGGCACTTCCTTTTGCAGTATTTATGTATCTGGTTCCATTGTGCTATTTGTTTACAAAGAAGAAATGGTTTAATAATTAATAGATAAATGATAAAAGGAGGAAAAGTATTTGAAGTTATTTGATAATAAAGTTCAAGAAACTAAATACAAGGTTTTGAGAGAAGTAGCTTATCAAGCATGGAAGGGAAACAAGGCGTTTGCACAGTTTAATGAAATCGCTAACGCTGTTATCCCAAAAGATCAGCCACCACAGAGTTGCTGTATATATAAGGATAGAGCTGTTGTTGCGGAAAGAATCCAGCACGCACTCGGTAACGGTTGCGGCAATGAAAACGTAGTGCACGTTATCGATATTGCATGCGACGAATGCCCTGAAGCGGGCCATGTTGTTACGGATCTTTGTAGAGGATGCCTAGCGCATGACTGTCAGGCCGCATGTCCTAGAGATGCAATCTATATCGATGAACATCAGCATGCTCATATTGACAAGAGTAAATGCATTGAGTGTGGAAAATGTGCAAGAGCATGTAAGTATAGTGCTATTCACAATTTCCAGAGACCTTGTGAAAGAGCATGTAAAGTTAATGCAATCTCTATGGCTCCCGGTGGTGAAGCACAGATTGACTATACTAAGTGCATAAATTGTGGTGCTTGCGTTTATCACTGCCCGTTTGGTGCTACTGTAGACGTATCCAGCATCGTTGATGTAATTGAAGAAATTAAGATTGCTCAGGCTAACAAAGACGTAGACAAGATTATAGCGATCGTAGCTCCTTCTATTGCAAGCCAGTTTACTTATGCTTCACTTGGACAGGTCATTACAGGAATCAAGGAACTTGGTTTTAATGAAGTACTTGAAGCTGCTGTTGGGGCAGAAATGGTTGCATATAAAGAAGGTCTTGAGCTTGTCGAAAAAGGATTTTTGACTAGTTCATGTTGTCCGGCTTTCGTAAGATATATCGAAACTAAGCATCCTAAGATGGTTGAACATATTTCTCATAACTTATCTCCTATGGCTGAATTAGGTAAACACGTTAAAGAGAGAAGAAGTGATGCGGTAGTTGTTTTCATCGGCCCTTGCATTGCTAAAAAAGCAGAAGTAAGAACTGAAAGAGTTAGTCAGTATGTTGACTATGCAATTACATTTGAAGAACTACAGGCGCTATTTGACAGCAAAAATATCGTTCTTAAGGATCTTCCATGGACTGAATGGAATCAGGCATCATACTACGGCAGAAACTTTGCTAGAGCGGGCGGCGTTACTACTGCGGTTGAGCAGATGCTAAAGGAACTTGAGGTAGAAGACTTTGAGTTTAATCCTGTAAGCTGTGATGGAATCGACAAGTGTAAAGTTGCACTTCTAAAGGCATCTAAGGGCGTTTTACCTAATAACTTTATCGAGGGTATGGCTTGTGTAGGTGGATGTATCGGCGGAAGTGGTAATCTTGTACGCTATGAGTATTCACCAGAGGAGATGACTGACCACATAGAGGGCGCGCATACTACAGAAATGCTTTCAAATATGAAAAAACATATCAATAGATATTAGGCGCAAACGTTGATTTTACTAGAAAAATTAGGTATAATATTTGGTGACGTTTTTTGATTGTCAAGAGTTGACAAACAATCTAAAGGAGGACTTTCTTTTGAGAACTATTGTAAATTTTAATGCAAAATGGGCATTTACAAAGCAGGCAGACGCTATTCCTGCTACACTTCCACTGGACTGGAACTGGGTAAACCTTCCACACACTTGGAATGCACTTGACGGTAACGACGGTGGCAACGACTATTTCCGCGGTAACGGTTACTATGCTAAGGCGTTAGATAAAATGGATTTACCAGAAGCAGATAAGTATTACCTTGAAATCAAGGGTGCTAACTCTTCTGCCGATGTATACTTAAACGGTAAGCACCTTGCTCACCACGATGGCGGTTACTCCACTTGGAGAGTTGACATCACTGAAACATTAGAAAGAGAAAACCTATTTGCTATCGTAGTAAACAACGAAGCGAATGAAACTGTATATCCTCAGATGGCTGACTTTACATTCTACGGTGGTCTATATCGTGATGTAAACATCATCTGTGTTAAGGAATCTCACTTTGACCTTGAATATTATGGATCATACGGCGTGAAGATCACTCCAGAAGTAGTAGGAAAGGACGCAAAGGTAGAAATCCTTACTACTGTTACTAACAAGAAAGAAGGACAGACTGTTCGTTACACTATCTATGCTGCTGATGGAACAGAAGTAGCAAAGGCAGAAACTGAAGAAACTAAGGCTGTTCTTGACATCGCAGACGTTCATTTATGGCATGGTCGTAAGGATCCTTACTTATACTGTGCATGTGTTGAACTAGTTGAAGCTGGCGAAGCTATCGACTGTGTATGCACTAACTTCGGTGTAAGAACATTCGAAATTCATCCAGAAAACGGTTTCATCTTAAACGGCGAAGAATATCCATTAAGAGGTGTTTCAAGACACCAGGACAGAGCTGTTGTTGGTAATGCTTTATTACCTGAACACCACATCGAAGATATGGAATTAATCGCTGAAATGGGAGCAAACACAATCAGACTTGCTCACTACCAGCATGACCAGTTCTTCTATGATTTATGTGACGAATACGGTATGGTGATTTGGGCAGAAATCCCTTACATCTCAAGACATATGCCTACAGGTAGAGAAAATACAATTTCTCAGATGAAGGAATTAGTAGTTCAGAACTACAACCACCCATCCATCGTAGTTTGGGGTCTTTCCAACGAAATCGGTATCGGTGGTTCTGATGCTGACTTACTTGAAAATCATCACATTTTAAACGATATTTGCCACGAAATGGACAAGACTCGTTTAACTACAATCGCGGCAGTATCAATGTGCGGAATGGACGATCCATACCTTCAGATTCCTGACGTAGTTTCCTACAACCACTACTTCGGTTGGTACGGCGGCGAAACTGACATGAACGGTCCTTG
>JAFYLX010000167.1 GCA_017556895.1 Bacillota bacterium
GTAATATCAACAGTAGTATTATTTACAATCTGGTAGTAGCTCGTTGCAGAGTTTCCATCTTCGGATACTTTTATTTCAGTTGCTTCTCCAGTGGTATTGTCAGTAAATATCATGTTGTGGATGACATAACCATCCTTTGCCTTAGCCTCAACTTTTATAACTGTGCCTGTAATTAGGTTATCTCCATCATTTAGGCTTGTACCGTTTTGCTGAACAGCCTTAACATCTACTGCATCTTCATCGTAGTTCAAATCAACAACATACTTCTTAATTGGAGTATGTACTGTTACAACATTCGATTTATCTGAATATGCGCTTTTACTGTCTAGCTTATGGTAGCTCTTAATCATAAAACTATATTCAGTATCGGGCTTAATGCTAGAACCATCTATTAAGTTTTCGATAACGATACTTGTAGTATCAGCGCTTTCTATCTTTTTGTATGCCTGATATGTCACATTGCCATCGCTATCAGAAATACCCTGATATAGTACGTATCCGTCTATGCTAGGCCACCCTTTTGGTGTAGTAGGTTTAGACCAGGAAAGAGTTATCGCCTGTTCTTCTACCTTTGTTGCCTTAAGATCATTCACCTTCATAGGCGGGCTAGAAATGTATGTAAGATCGTATCCAAAGAATGGAGTTTTAACTTTTTTTCCATCTCCATCTACATTTCCTAGATTTCTCTTCCAACTACCACAAGTCCATGTGAAGCCATAAAGGTCTATAACATCTTCTTCAACGCCAGCCTTAATCATAGTTTCTCTATCTAGGTCTTGTACAGTAAATGAACTTCCTTTAGCGTTACCCTTCGTTATAGCATCGCCCCATCCGTGAGCGTAATCGCCGAAGAAGTCTATTCCGTAGTTAGCTATAGCTTTTGGTCCAAATAGAATCGATAAGCTTATATGAACACCTGCGTGTGCAGTAAAGCTATCTGTAGTGGATTCGCCTTCTAAAAAGCTTACAGTTGTTAGGGCACCTGTTTTTCCGAGTGCATATCCATTACCCCTGCATATTTTCTCTGCTTCAATTGACGCATTGCCCCATCCACTCTGATTGTAGGCATATGGATTACCTTCGTTACCATCCATCCAGTTTGCAGCAGCATCTATCTTTTCTAAAGCATAATATTCGCTACCGCTTGTTTTCATCAATGCGTTATATTCATCTACGAAAGCATTGTATTCGTCAATTGATAGCAATGTATAAACAGGACCTTCCGGAACAGACATTTCCATTTGTACTTTTCCAGTCCAGCCCTTATCTCCCTTTACGTCAAAACGATAAATAAGCATTGGAATACGGTTTACAACAACAATATCCTGACCCCCTGCTACGAAAGATTCAGAATAAGTCTCTTGATGCGATTCTGTAAATTCCATGCACCAGCCTCCGGATGCATCCACGCTAAAGCTTGTAGTCTCAGCAAAAGGAATGCTTCCAGATCCAGCAACTCCAAGGTTTGCACTTAGAGAGTTACTTTCACTTTTATCGCTGGCATATGTAGTTTCTAATGTATAGCTTGTTGCATTTAGTCCTGCAGTAGAAACATCACCAAAATACGGAGCTGCCTGAAGCACTGCGTTTACAACAGGGTCAGTATAGATGTAGTTTACGCCTAGATACATTGCTTCCTCACCATCATCATCATGATCCATTGGGATGTAGAAGCAATTCAAGCCTTCATCACTATCGTCACCTTTGTTTTCATGAATATAGCTTGCGGAGTCAACGTCGCTACAATCGTAACCTGTTGCAACGCCGTAACATGTTGAGCCATCATCATAAGTGCTATCAGCAAAATCCTTACCTGAAATCATTCCCGATTCAAACCAGTAATCGTCATGGCCCTTTTCTTTCATTCCTATGATGAAGGCTACCTGCTCTCTGCCCGCTTTATTGTTGTCAAAGTTGCCTACTGCAACGGACTGCACAAATGTATTTGTCGCTAAAAATGCGCCAAGGCCTTCGTCTCCTGAGTCAAAATAGTTGTCATGAGCCTTTCGTACAGGGACTCCAGTAGACACATCGTATAAGCTACCTCCAGCGAATAGCATTTCTGGAGCAGCATTACCAGAAATTGCAACACCTGCGGCCATTACCTGACCATAGCAATAATCACTAGCATAAAATCCGTCTTTGAACCAAGCGTTAGAATTTACAAAAGTATATCCCGCATCAGTCATCTTGGAGCTTGAGTTACCATTTAGCCTGTGCATATACCATTTTGCTCCGTCTACAGAAATGCTGGAAATGCTCTTACCTTCAGTTGCTGTTGCCTTTACACCTACCGCATAAAGATCGTCATACCCATCTCCATTATAGTCCCCTGCCGCAAGGCTAACCGCAACTGGGAATGTTAATGTTGTCCCACTAGTAGATGCTAACGTAATTGTCTCGTTAGCTTTTTTATCTTTAAAGTTCTTAAAGCTGCTGCCACCATAGCATATCTTAAGCTGAGGGCTATAGTATGCTGTGTTTGCAGGGCTATATCTGTAATGTGAATATGATAACACCGCTAAATCATCGATGTTGTCGCCATTAAAATCTGCTACCTGCATAGAAACTGCAAGCTTATCTCTGCAGTCAATATCTGCATCGTAATGATCTTTGTGTGTTTTTTTATTTTGGTCGGCGATGTACTGGTCCATTAGTAGGTTGTTTGCTGTATTCGCCTTAGAAAGCGTTGTTCCATCATATGACAATTCATACAGCACACAGCCTAGATTATCATCATCATCTAAATTTAACGGTGCGTACACTAATAAAGTATCTACGCCATCACCGTCGAAATCCCCTGCTTCCACCTGGAACAAGCTAGTGGAGGAATATTGGTCGTAATCGTATCCAATCCAGTCCATATTGCCTAGTTCAAGAGTTTTAGATACTTTCTTTGTGCTATAGTCTAAAACCCACGCATATGCCTTTTGATTTTCTTCCACCCCAACGAAAAGCACCTTATCTTCTTTAGTGCTGTCTTTATCGTTGTCAAAAGCTACCGCTTTAATCCAATTCCATGTACCGGAAGGAACAGGTGAACTATCAGAAGTTCCCTTATTTGGAGCCTTCACAAAATTCTTAAGGTCACTTACTGATGACCCATTGAGCATTTTTCTCTCAGTACTTCCATTCCAGCCACCGTAGTACATAAGCTCATTCCCCTTATACAAGGAAAAGGCTACGCCCTCCGGATATCCATATGGATTCTTCGCATTGGCAAGTCCTGCCGGTGCTTGCTCATCAAGTTTAAGTATTTCACTGCCAGAACCATCACTATCCGCATTTGCATGCATCACAAACCCCGTGCTAAATGCTGTCGTAAAGATTAGTGAAATCACTAAAAATATGCAAAAAACTCTGGTCATTGATTTCATATTTATCTTACTATTCATTACTGTCCCCCCTTATCAAAAGGATGCTTTTTTGTTATTATAAAACTTTTTAGCTCATCATAAAACAACTTTTTGCTTACTAACAATAAAAGAGCTGCAAATACTTGCAGCTCTTTTGGCACTTTTGAACTTATTTATGATTTTTAAGATTGTACATCTTGATTATTTCTTCCATAATCCGTGTAGGTTGCAGTATTCGTATGCAGCTACTAATTCTTCGCCTTCAGCTAGTACGAATTCTGCTACTGGCTTTTCGCCTGGGTTTAAGGACTTTCTCTGAGAACCCTTGTTAGTTTCGATTGCAACCCAGCCGATGTAGTGTTCAGGAACCATTGGGTGTTCAACTTCGCCAACTTCTACCTTAACTACGTTACCTTCTACAGTTACAACTGGAACATGCTTTTCTAAAGCTGCATCTACTACTCCTGGAACTAATTCCTTCATTGGTTCTCCGCAACATACTACTGGTACACCAGATTCCTTAACGAATTCTACGATATTTCCACAATGTTCACATACATAATATTTCATAATTTTTCCTCCAAATTTCTCATTAAGTTTATTTTTAATTTGTGTTTAATTTCTCTTTGTTATTTGTTATCACTAACTTAATTTATATATGCCACAAAAGAAAAAGTTAAAACACAAATTTTTAATATTTTTTAAAATTTTTAAAACTAATTTTTCAGTACTGCCGATAACATTGAAATTTCAACTAAAACACGTCTTCAAATGGCCTGTTTTTAGAAGCCTTCTGCTTTCCTAATTTTGCGCGAATTTCTTCAGAAGTATTCATAACTTCCGCAAAAAATTCTCTAGCAGACATTCTCATGGCTCCGTCACCAAGAGCTGCCATCTGCACCGGTCTATCGGAAGTTACAACTTTTATGTCGTATTTTCTGCCCATTTCATAGGCCGTCTTTTCGATGAATCGGTCAGCAGTCTCGGCTTCCTTAGTATATACCACCTCAAGGTCTCCAAACTTCTGCTTCGTGCCGACATTGCCTGCCACCTTGTATCCGTCGAAGACTACTACCATACCCACTTTTTTGTAAGCCTGATAATTTTGAAGGATTTCAATGAAAGCTTCACGAGCAGAGTCTATATTCTTTTCCACCAGTTCTCTCATCTCGTCCCAGGCAAAAATCACGTTATATCCGTCGACGATAATATATTCAGGAAAAGATTTACTGTCTGTTTTAATAAGTTTTGGCAATGGAGTCTCCGGCTGCTTGCCGCCATGAGTCCTGCGGCTTGCCTGTGCTCTTCTCAGGGCCTCGTCTCTCTTGCTTTCGCCGTAAGTTCTGCGGAAAATCTCCTCAAGCTCTTTATTGCTAGCACTCATATATGATCCCTGTCTTGGAGCTTGCATCGGCTGCACAACTTTTTCCAACACGCCTTCTTCAGAAAGGCTGTAACCACTTTCGACGTGAGCCATTTCATCTACTTCGTCCCAAGGAACGTAGTCACCGCTTCCGTGGCTGCAGAAAATGGATCCGGTCTGGTTATCTAGGTCGCTGTCAGGGTTGTAGCCGATTCTAGCGATTACTTCCTCTGCATTATGACACTTATCATATCCTGCGAAGACTGCCGTGAATCTACCCTTACCTTTAGTATATGCCAAAACTTCTTGCTGATAATCCTGAAGTGTTGCCACAGGTCCCGTTCCTTCTACTACGGATGTTTCCTGATCCTTCATCTCCGGTAGACCAGGGCTAGCACCGAGTTTCTGCATGTCAGATAGGACTCTGCCCACGTTTTCGTTTGGTACCTCTATCCTAAAACTGTATACAGGTTCAAGCAATATAGACTTTGCCTTCATTAGACCCTGCCTAATTGCTCTATACGTAGCCTGCCTAAAGTCGCCGCCCTCGGTATGCTTAAGATGAGCCTTACCCGCGATAATTGTCATCTTAATATCGCTAATAGGCGATCCTGTTAAAACACCTATATGTTCCTTCTCGCTTAAATGGCCCATAATAAGTCTCTGCCAGTTTTTGGCTAGCTTATCTTCACTGACCATTGCATCGGTAATGATGCCGGTTCCTCTTGGTAGAGGTTCAAGCAAGATATGGGCCTCTGCATAATGTCTTAGAGGTTCGAAGTGTCCGATACCGATTACCGGTTCTTCGATAGTTTCTTTATATATTACACTTCCGTTTCCGAAGGAAACTTCTATGTCAAATCTGTCTTTTATAATGTGCTGTAGGATTTCCAGTTCAAGCTTACCCATTACCTGAACGTGAATTTCCTGCAGTTTCTCGTTCCAAATAATATTTAGGCTCGGGTCTTCTTCCTCAAGCTGTCTAAATTTTTGCATTGCGGTCGTAGAATCCACTCCCGCAGGTAGAATTAGCTGATAAGTAAGGGCTGGTGCAATCATAGGAAGCTGGTCCCCTTCTGCGCCGTCCCCTAGAGCCTGTCCTGCGTAAGTTCTAGTCAAGCCATGTACCGAACAAATCATCCCCGCTTCTGCGTCTTGGGCTGCCTCAAAAGTCTTGCCGTTATATAGTCTAATCTGCTCGACTTTTTCTTCCCAGCCGTCGCCCTTGATTATCATCTTATTCTTTAGCGTGCCGCCTGTAATCTTTAAGTGGGTCTGTCTGTTTCCTTGCTTATCCCTGCTTATTTTGTAGACTCTAGCACTGAATTCTTCTGGATATTCCTTCGAACCCGTATAGTCTTCCACGGTCTTTAAAAGCTCATCAACACCTTCTATCTTAAGGGCTGATCCGAAGCATACCGGAAATACTTTGCGCTGTGAAATGCCAGCGACAACCTTTTCCTTAGAAACACTTTCAGTTTCAAAAAACTCTTCCATCATGGCCTCATCGCATGCTGCTAGCTCTTCTACATCTGCAGGCTTTGAATCTTCGAACTTGACGAAGCCCGTTCCAAACTCTTTAGTAAGCTGAGTCATAATGTTATCTGCATCAGTCCCAGGCTGATCCATCTTGTTTACAAATACGAAAGTCGGAA
>JAFYLX010000168.1 GCA_017556895.1 Bacillota bacterium
AAATATCAGACTATGCATATGTAATGGAAACAGGCAGAATAACAATGGCTGGTCCAGGTAAAGAATTGCTTACAGATGATAGAGTAAAGAAGGCTTACTTAGGCGAATAGCTTGGAGAGGTTTTATGAAAAAGAAGCTAAGCGTTATTTTGTGTCTAATCTTGATTCTTTCATTGATGACGGGATGTACGACATTTAATAACTTTAAAAACGCCTTTTTCTCAAACGATAGTGCAATCACTAATGTAGAGAACGGCGAAAGAACAATTAAAATTGGTGTATACGAGCCACTTACTGGTGCGTATAAAACTGCGGGCAGTGAAGAAAAAATCGGAATTGAGCTTGCACACGAACTGTATCCGGAAGTCTTAGGAAGAAAGATTGAGTTAATCTACGGAGACAACCAGGGTGATATGTACGTTGCAGAAACGGTTATAAAGGAACTTGTAGCGCAGAAACCAGCAGTAATCCTTGGAAGCTACGGGGATACTGTTACACTGGTTGCTGGCGACTTCGTTAAAGAAGCACAGATTCCGGCGATTACTCTTACTAGCACAAACAACTTAATTACTGTAAATAACCCTTATTATTTCTCTGCAACTTTCTCTGAAACAAAGCAGGGTTATGCATTAGCAAACTTTGTATGTCAGGAAAGTGGCAAGAAGAAGGTTGCAACTGTTAGAGTTGCTGGCGACGATACTGTAATTGCAACTATCCAGAGATTTAATAATAAGGTTAAAGCTATTACAAAGGATAGTGGCAGCGTGGTAGGAAACTATCAGCTTGATATGGAAGCTAAAGATTTTACAGAGACTTTGAATAAGATTAAGGAATCTGGTGCAGAGGCTGTATTCTTAGCTGTATCCCCTGTAAAGGCACAAGAAATTTTAAAGCAGGCTAAAGAACTGAAGATGGACAATCTTCTATATGTTGGTACAAAGGCTTTAAATGATGAAACTTTACTAAAGTATGTTACTGACAGCAAGTCTTTTGACTTGGCTTACACAGCTGACTTCAGTGCAGATGCAAACGTAACAAAGATGTCTGAGACATTTGTTACTGCTTACAAAAACAAATATGGCCAGAACGCAGAACCAACAGAAGCTATGGCAGTAGCTTTCGACGGCTATTTGATAGCAAGAGCAGCTATCGAAAAAGCGTATAATGAAATTATGGGAACTAATTTTGAGATGCTAGCAGATGATAGATCTATTTCTCAGGAAGAGATGGAATCCATAAGAACAGAGTGGCTAAATGCTCAGCAGAAGGGTATCACAAGTGGTAACCTAATAAGGGAGGCATTAACAAAGTTAAATGGCTTTGAGGGTGCTTCTGGTAAAATCAGTTTTGATGGCTCAAATGAAGCTAACAAGACTATCGTTATTAACCATATATTAAATGGTGAAGTACAGGCGCCAATCGCGGCTGAAGATAAAGAAATTATTGCTGGTGCTACAGACAAGGATAAAGATGACAAGACTGTAGCTTCTGAAGCAGCAAGAGAAATAAAAAGATAAAAAGACATTTTATGAGGAGATTGACATGGAAGAAAAAATTATTGAAGCATTAGGTCAGATTAGACCATTTTTACAGAGAGACGGTGGAGACCTAGAATTCGTAGAATACACTGAAGACAAAATTGTAAAAGTAAGACTTCAGGGACACTGTGCAGGATGCCCAGGTGCACAGATGACAATTAAGGGTGTAGTTGAAAGAATCTTAAAGGAAAGCTACCCTGAAATTGCTGGTGTAGAGGCAGTTAAATAATGAACTACCAGGAACTGGTACAAAATTATAAAGATGAGATGATTTTCGCCCTTCAGAACGTTGTTCGTATTAACAGCGAGAAGGGCGATAGCTTTTTGACTAAGGACGGACAGGTTTATCCTTTTGGGCAGGAAGTCCACAAAGCCCTAGAAACTGTTCTAGAAATGGGAAAGAATATGGGGTTTGAGGTCAAAAATGTAGGTAATTATGCCGGACACATCGAATTCAAAGGCAAAAGTGACAAGATTATGGGTATTTTAGGGCATTTAGACGTTGTACCTGCAGGTAATGACTGGTCTTTCGATCCTTATGGAGCAGAAGTGAAGGATGGAAAGATTTATGGTAGAGGCACTACTGATGACAAAGGGCCTGTTATTTCATGTCTGTATGCTATGAAGGCACTGAAGGAATCAGGGTATGTTCCGGATTTAACTATTAGACTAATTCTAGGACTTGACGAAGAGACAACATGGGAGAGCCTTGATTATTACTTCGAAAGAGAACCGCGCCCAGCCTTTGGTTTTACATGTGACGCGGAATTCCCTGTTATTAACGGTGAAAAAGGTACTATTACTTTTGAACTTGCGAAGAAATTTACGAAGAATAATATGGAAGGATTAACGTTAAAGTCCTTAAAAGGTGGTTTTGCTCCTAACAGCGTAGCAGATAGTTGCAGAGTTGTGGTTAATAGTTCAAAACCTGAACAATACGAAGATATTAAAGAAAAAATCGCGATTTATCGTGAAGAAACAGGGTATAAAGTAAACTATAAGGGTGTAGGAAAATCATTAGAAATAACAGTTACCGGCATTTCAGCTCATGGTGCAAAACCAGAACTTGGATTGAATGCAGTGTCTGTGATGATGGATTTACTTGGTAGATTCTGCTTCGTTAATGAAGATTTGAATGATTTTATTGCCTTCTATAATCAATATATAGGATTCTGCCTAGATGGAACACAGATGGGAATCGGTTTGAAAGATGAACCATCAGGTAACTTAATCTTTAATGTCGGAATGGCAGAAATTGGTAAAGAAGTTGGCAAACTTGTAATTAACATTAGATATCCAGTTACTTTCACGGATAGAGATGTTTATGAACCAATGGATGAACTTCTTACTAAATATAATATTGGTTTAATTAAGAAGGGACACAAAGGGCCTGTATATTTCCCAAAAGATAGCAAGATGATTAAGGATATGATGGCAATCTATCAGGAACACACAGGAGACATGGAATCTCAGCCAGAAGTAATTGGAGGAGGTACTTATGCCAAGGCAACACCTGGCATTGTAGCTTTTGGGGCACTTTTCCCTGGAGATGAGGATTTAATGCATCAAAAGGACGAATGTTTGGCTATAGACAGACTTGAGCAGATGACTAAAATTTATGTCGATGCTATTTACAAATTGTCTCAGGACGACTATAATGTCTAGTGTAAATATGTAATCTGTTTCAGGGCGAGGCGAAATTCCTCACCGGCGGTGATAGTCCGCGACCGCAGATTGTTAGTTAAGTTTACTGACAAAATGCGCTGATTGGGTGAAATTCCCAAACCGACGGTTATAGTCCGGATGGAAGAAACACGATACGCACAATGGTTATTTTTTGTAACATTAATGTGTAATTTGTGGAGCCTTGATTTTATTCAAGGCTTTCTTTATTCCCAAAACAGATTCCCCTTATTTTAAAAAATTTAAAAGAAAAGAGGAATTGTGTTATGAACAATCAAAAGACAAACAGCTTAAGACTTGCTAAAATGGCAATGCTTGTAGCAATTTCAATCGTATTGGTAATGGTTATCCATTTTCCGATTTTCCCAGTGGTAGCATTCTTGGAATATGACCCGGCGGATATTCCTATTCTAATAGGAACGTTTGCATTCGGCCCGGGAGCCGGAATTCTGCTAACGGTAGTGGTTTCCCTACTTCAGGGTTTCACTGTAAGTGCAGCTAGCGGTGTATATGGTATCATCATGCATATCCTAGCGACTACAACACTTGTTACTGCTGCAGGATTAATTTATAGAAAACACAAGACAAAGAAAACTGCGATTATCGGTTTAATCGTCGGAACTATCGGTATGACAGTAGTTATGTTCTTTGCGAACATGATCATCACACCTATGTTTACAGGTATGCCTTTAGAAGCAGTTATGCCGTTAATGCCATTCATCCTTGCTTTCAATGTAGTTAAGGCGGGCATAAACAGCATCGTAACATTCGTTTTATATAAGAGAATTTCCCCATTCTTACACAAATAGGGAAAAGTTAGGTAATTATGGAAATTAAGAGAAGCATAACAATTACAAATGAAGAGGAAACAAAGGCCTTTGGACTTGAACTTGGAAAAAATGCAAAAGAAGGCCAAGTTATCGCTCTAATCGGAGATTTAGGAACAGGTAAGACTACTCTTACTAAATATATAGCGGAAGGGCTTGGAGTTACAGAAACTATCAGCAGTCCTACCTACACTATCGTCAAGGAATACTATAGTGGAAGATTGCCACTATATCATTTTGACGTATACAGAATCTGCGACCCAGAGGAATTTTTCAACATCGGAGCAGAGGATTATTTAAACGGAGAAGGGGTTTCAATCGTAGAGTGGGCAGACCTAGTTATGGAGGAGATTCCTGAAGACGCTTTATTTATTTTCATTGATTACGGAAGCAAAGAAGGAGAAAGAATTTACAAATGTACATTCTAGCTATAGAGACTACGGGACCACTATGTTCCGTAGCTCTTTTAAAGAACAGAGAAATATTAGGAACAAAAGTAGGAACACAGCTTAGAAACCATCTTAAGGATTTAATGCCTCTAGTGAGAGATCTATTAGCTGATTGCAAGGTTGATAAGAAAGAACTTAGCTATATTGCAGCTTCAATTGGACCTGGTTCTTTCACAGGCGTTAGAATCGGCGTTACTACGGCGAGAGCACTAGGACAGGCGTTAGGCATCAAGGTTATTAGTGTGCCAACATTAGATGGCTACTGTTATAAGCCGGAGGCTAAGGGATCAGATGAGGTTACATGCGGCATTATCAATGCGCGTAGAGGACAGGTTTATGGTATCGTAGAAGGCTTTATGCCAGGCGGACCGTATATGCTTACAGACGTTCTAGAAGTCCTTAAAAATGACGTATTCCCTGCGGGCAAAAATGTCCAGTTCTTCGGGGATGGAATCGACGCATACGATGCAAAAATCCAGGAAGATTTAGGCGAAGCAGGATACAAATTAGGAGAACACTACTTCTACGCAGACGAGTCCTATAGACACCAGGATGCGGCATCTGTAGGCTTATTAGCAGCAGAAAAGGCAGAGGCTGGAGAAGTCCTTGCGATTGAAGAACTACTTCCAGACTACATGCGAAAAGCTGAAGCACAGCAGAAGCTGGAAGCAGGCCAGTTACCTATTTGCAAGGGACCAAAACAAGAATAGAAAGGATTATACTCATTTTCGCTAACTGCTTTTGTTTGAATCAGTCGCAGAATTTGTATAAAATCGCAAACTCGCCTTATAAGGCTCAGACAGTGCGATTTTGTAAACAAATTCTACGCTCCTTTCATTATACAAAAGCAAAGACACTCAAATGAGTATAAACTTTCTTTTACTCAAAGTTTATGACCGGATATTGCGGGAGCAGCGAGGGAGACAACGTGGAATTGCTTATGGTAATAAGATGTCATATACTACAAATAAAGAAAGGAACAAAATGGCAGAACTAATTGTAAGACGCGCAGTAGAGCAAGACGTAGATCGAATCGCAGAACTAGAAATACTATGCTTTAAAACTCCTTGGACAAGAGAAGCGGTGCACCAGGACGTAGTTGAGAACCCTAGAGCTCTGTATGTAGTTGCAGAGGTTGAGGGACTTGTAATCGGTTACGCAGGCATTTGGAGCATAATTGACGAGGGGCATATTACAAACGTTGCTGTAGATCCAAGATTTAGACAACATCACGTAGGCTCAGCCATCATCAAAGTTTTACTAGAAGTTACAGAGAAGGCTGGCATAGAAAGACATACTTTAGAAGTTAGAAGAAGTAACGAACCTGCCATCAAACTTTATGAAAAGTTTGGATTTGTAGTAGCAGGTGAAAGAAAAGGATATTACGAAGACGAGGGTGAAGACGCCCTTATTATGTGGAGAGATTAGGATGAAAGACGGAAAGTTTTTAACGATGGCATTTGAATCAAGCTGTGACGAGACATCAGTAGCAATCGTGGCAGATGGAAGAGAAGTATTATCAAATGTCATTTCCTCACAAATTGATATATTCAAAAACTACGGAGGAGTTGTGCCTGAAATTGCAGCCAGACACCACCTTGAGAACATCAATCAAGTAGTAGATGAAGCCCTTGATGAGGCAGGCGTGACTTTAGAAGACATCGACTTAATAGGTGTAACTGAGGGACCTGGCCTTGTCGGAGCACTTCTTATTGGTGTTGCAACTGCGAAGGCTATCGCATATGCCGCTGACATCCCAATTGTTGGCGTGCATCACATTATGGGGCACGTTTCCGCAAACTTCATTGAACATAAGGAATTAGAACCGCCTTTTACAGCGCTAATCGTGAGCGGCGGTCATACAAATATTGCGAGAATGTCAAGCTACACAGAATGCGAAGTTCTTGGAGGAACAAGAGACGACGCTGTCGGCGAAGCATATGACAAGGTAGCTAGAGTTCTTGGCCTAGGGTACCCAGGTGGCCCTAAGGTTGATAAGATTGCAAAAGAAGGAAATCCAGATGCAATCCGTTTCAAGAGAGTATTCCTTGAGAAGGATAGCTATGATTTCAGCTTCAGCGGCCTGAAGACTCAGGTTTTAAATTACATCAACACTGAAAAACAGGCAGGAAGAGAAATAAACAGAGCCGACGTTGCGGCAAGCTTCCAGCAGGCAGTAATAGATGTAATAAGCGAAAAGACTATTTCCGCAGCAAAAGAAATGGGCTACGGCAAGCTAGTACTAGCTGGTGGGGTTGCTTCAAACTCCAAGCTTAGAGATACAATCGAGAAGGCTTGCGCTGAAAATAAGATTGAAATGTACAAACCGTCACCGATCCTATGCACGGACAATGCTGCTATGATCGGATGTGCGGCATATTACAAATTTATGGCAGGCGAAAGATCAGACATCGATATGGATGCCTACGCAAGCATGCCGTTATAGGAAGACTGTTAAGACGTAATAACAATAATAGTTTAGGAGAGTTAGATGATAGTTTTATCTGCAAGCAATTTGACAAAAGTATATGGAACAGACGTAATCATCAAAGGCGTGGATTTTCATGTAAATGATGGCGACCGTATCGGACTGGTAGGAAGAAACGGTGCAGGTAAAACCACTCTTTTAAATATGATTACAGGAGAATTGACTCCTGATGAGGGGCAGTTATATATGCCTTCCGGATTAAGAATAGGCTATTTGAAGCAGAGAGATAACTTCAATGGTAACAATACCGTTATCGAGGAAATTAATGCGATTTTTAAGCCTTTAGAAAAGTTAGAGGAAGACATAGCTGAGACTGCCGATATGGTTGCGCAGAACCCTCACGACGAGAAGTTGCTACATAGATTAGACGATATGCAGCAGGAATACGCTCGCAAAGGAGGATATACATATAAATCCGAGATTACCGGAATACTAAACTCAATGGCCTTCGGTCCAGAGTTTTTTAATAAGAAGATTGATACTCTTTCCGGAGGGGAAAAGACTCGTTTGGCACTTGCGGCACTTCTTTTAGAAAAGCCGGATCTGCTAGTATTGGACGAACCTACTAACCATTTGGATATCGGGACTTTGAGATGGCTGGAACAGTACCTGTCATCCTACAAGGGAAGTATCATTATCGTTTCTCACGATAGATACTTTTTAAATAAGAGTGTTAATAGAATTTTTGAAATTGAACATCATAAGCTTAGAGCATACGATGGAAATTACGACGAATTTGCTGAAAAGAAGCGTCAGATTCGAGAGGCCGAAATGCGTGCCTATAACAATCAGCAGAAGGAAATTGCGAGACAGGAAGAGATGATTCGTCGTTTCAAACAGCACGGCACAGAGCTTCTTGCAAAGCGTGCGGCGTCTCGTGAGAAGCGCCTAGACATGATCGATAGGCTAGAAAGACCTGAGGCTGCCGAAGGCAAGATGAAAATAGAATTTACTCAAGACTTCCAGTCCGGTAACGACGTACTGTTTGCGGAAGACTTATCTAAGTCCTTCGGCTATGGTACTAACAAAAAGACGCTTTTTGAAAACGTTAACCTGGACATCAAGAAGGGTGAAAAAATCTGTATCGTAGGTAGAAACGGTATAGGTAAGACGACACTTTTAAAGATTCTGCTTGAAGAACTTTCCCCAGAAAAGGGTAGAGTCAAGATTGGTCATAACGTTACTTTCGGATATTATGATCAGGGGCAGTTGCTTCTAAACCCTAGAAATACGGTTTTAGAAGAGATGAAAAACACTTACCGCCTATACACTGATACTCACATGAGATCCTTGCTTGGTAGATTCCTTTTCAAGAACGACGATGTGTTCCTAAATGTTGGAGACCTTAGTGGTGGCGAAAAGGCGAGACTATCATTGCTCAAGCTAATGCTAGGCGGCGCAAATACTTTAATTCTCGA
>JAFYLX010000169.1 GCA_017556895.1 Bacillota bacterium
AATACTGATAGTCCTTAGTCTTGTAAACCACGTCGCCCACGGAAAGTTTTTCCTTAATCTTGATGTAGCATACGTCTTCGGACTTGTTGATTAAGTTCTCATCTCTATCGTAAAGTCTAACCACGGAAAGGTTTACATCCTCGTTTTCGTGGTCGATTCTGATGATGTCGTTCTGATTTAGAAGCTTATTCAGCGTGATTTCGTACATGCCCTTATAGTAGCCTGTAATCTTGCCGATTTCGTAGCCGAAGTTGTTAGGCTTTTGGATATTCGTAATATCCTTCTTGTCTTCGCCAAATAGATAACCCTTAGTAAATGTTCTGTTAAAAGTCTTCTTTAGGTTTTCCTTATCCTCTGCTTCTAAAGTGCCGTCGATGGCAGCTCTATACTTAGAAACTACGTTTGCAACGTAAGCAGGCTCTTTCATTCTACCCTCAATCTTAAGGGAGTCGATTTCCTTAAGGTCTTCGATATAGTCGATTGTGTTCAAGTCTTTCGTGGAGAGGATATAGCTTTCACCAAGAGATTTGCCTGTTGTAGTATCGATAAGCTCATAAGGCTTACGACAAGAGCCTACGCATCTGCCACGGTTACCGCTTCTGTATCCGATCAGTCCGGACATTAGGCAGTTACCGGAGTATGATACGCATAGTGCGCCGTGAACGAAGATTTCGATAGGAATCTGTGCGATTTTTTTGATTTCTTTAACCTTTTCCATCGGTACTTCTCTAGAAAGAACCACACGCTTTGCGCCTAATTCTTTGTAAAGAAGTGTTCCCTCAAGGTCATCAAGACCCATCTGCGTTGAGCAATGAGCTTCTAAATCCTCGAAGTTATTTACAATATAGTCAAATACGGCAAGGTCCTGGACAATAACTCCATCTACGCCGATTTCGTTTAGCTTATGAAGCTGCTCTTTCATCTCCTGGATTTCGGCTTCGAAGACGATTGTGTTCATCGTAACGTAGATCAATACGCCTCTAAGGTGAGCGTAATCTACCGCCTCTTTTAGAGCCTCGTAGTCGAAGTTGTCGGAGTATGCACGAGCACCGAATTTTTGCATACCTAAATATATAGCGTCGCAACCATTTGCGATTGCGGCCTTTAAAGCTTCCATATTACCAGCTGGAGCTAATAGTTCAGTCATGTTCGCCTCCTAAAAGTACATAATTTAACATATTATTATAACATAGAAGTCAATACGAGTACACCAATTTGCTCGATTTTGATTAACTTTGCCACAAACTTATTTTCTCAAGGTTGCTGTGGCAATTATTTTCTTTATTTTGCCACATAATAGTTTATCCATAAGCTATTATGATAATTTTAATTGACCGAATTGCCATCCATTCATTGGCGCAAGTGAGTATAGTGGCAATTCTAGCCAATGATTTGCCACTATGTATATGACTCATTAATGGATGTGACAACATTAATTGTAATTCGGAGCTACGGTCTAAAATTTCAATCTCAATTCGGAGCTACGGTCTAAAATTTTAATTGGAATTAAGCGCCAAGACTACTTTTCCACTATAAAAGCCCCTGAATCACTCTAGGGGCTTCATATATTCGTTAATAATTATAAAGCTTTCTTTGGACAGGCCTTCACGCATTCAAAGCAAAGAATGCAGTCTGTTCCATTCTTGCGATTTCTTGAGTTATCAGTCATGTTCACATCCATAGGGCAGACTTTCTTGCATTTTCCGCAAGAAATACATTTGTCTGTATCGCATGTTATCCTAAGCATTGAGTAATAGCTCATAGGCTTCATAAACACCGTGATTGGACATATGTACTTGCAGAACGCACGATTGTCCTTAAAGGTATATGCAAGGGCGATTCCCACTATGTAATATAACGCGTTGCCTATTATAAACGCCCAAAACATTATTCTCTCTATGTTCCCCACATTCGCCAGGAAAAGGGCCGAAACAAATACCAATGAAACCGCAAATGTTATGTATCTAATCCAGCCGATAGTTTTTCTAGGTTCTGACGGCACTTTGTATGGCAGAAAATCAAGAACCATGGCCGTCCAGCAAGCATATCCGCACCATCCCCTTCCGAAGACAAGCGGTCCGAAGAGCTTTGCCACCGCATAGTGAATGGTCGCAGCTTCAAATACACCAGTAAATAGGTAATACCAAAAGCCTTCGATCTGCATATTCTCATTGCAGATTACACCTAGATATATGAGCATATACATGCCCACCAGAAGCTGTGTAACGCGCCTAGCGTGCTCGTAACCCTTGATATATAAGGTTATCCCAAGTGCAATAGAAATGCCGATATAGCTGAAATTTAGTAGGTAAAACAGGTTGTCCTTCGTCAGCCACAGCGTGATTGCGACCGCTTCGAATATTGCCAGTAGCATAATAGGTGCTACAAATTTTTTCATATAAATTCCTCCTACAACGGAAGTTTGAAGACAGTGTTGATAAGTTATTCTAACCCCTTGCGCAAAATATCTAGTTCTTCTGTTACGATACAGTGTTCAAACAGGTCATTTTCGACGCCGCGATAGCACTCTTCAAAGTCCATCCAAAGTACATTTTGTACTTCGTCCATGCCGACGCAAAACTCGTCTTCATCTAAGTCTAACCACATCAAGAATATTCGAGAATGCTGTCTATCATGATATGGTATGCCATGAAACTCGTCATCCCAAACAATTATTCTATCACCACAATGGATTAGGTCATCTTCGCTAGCTTCTATACCTAATTCTTCCTTCAGTTCACGAAGGGCAGACTCCTTGTACTCACCACCTGCCGGTATGTGCCCAGCGCTTGAGATATCGTAGCAGTTAGGAAATGAGCTCTTGTCTGCTGCACGCTTCTGCAGAAGTATTTGAACCTTGCCATCCTTTTTTCTCACAATCCAAAGGTGTGAAGTCCTATGCCAAACGCCATTTAGATGTGCATATTCTCTCTCGACCACTTCGCCTGTAGGCTGTCCTTTTTCGTCAACAATATCTAATATTTCTTTCATGGCATATTTCTCCTATGATGATATATATTCCAATTATATCATTTCCCGCAATAAAGAAAAAGAGGTGCAGCCTTAGACTGCACCCCTTGGGTTAGTAATATTAGTATAAAGATTTGATTGTTGGATATAATCTTTTGAATTCCTGATAACGCGCTTCGTATTTTTCAACTAGCTCAGGATCCGGTTCGATTGTATCTACTACCTTTACAATCTTATCTGCGATTGTTTCAACGTCTGGATATTCTCCGCATCCAACCGCTGCAAGCATAGCCCCACCAAGTGCAGGACCTTCTTCACTCTCAATCACGTCTACCTTCATGTTCATGATGTTGGCAACAATCTTCTTCCAAAGAGGGCTCTTTGCACCGCCACCACAAATCTTAGTACGTTCGATGTTAACGCCTAGTTTTCTTGCAACTTCTAGAGAGTCTCTAAGACCGAATGTTACGCCTTCAAGAACAGCCTGCGTCATATCCGCACGAGTTGTATCCATGGACATGCCGATAAATACCGCTCTAGCGTCAGGATTGTTATGCGGAGATCTTTCTCCCATTAGATATGGAAGGAAGAATACGTTGTTTTCTCCAAGCTTATCAATCTGAGCCTGTTCTGCCGCAAAGTCAGTTGTCTGAAGGATGTCTTCACTCCACCATTTGTTACATGATGCAGCACTTAACATACATCCCATTAGGTGATAATTACCGTCTGAATGGGCAAATGAATGCAGGCCGTTATATTCGTCTACACCGAACTTCTTGCTGGAAATGAAAATAGTTCCTGATGTACCAAGTGAGATGTTACATCTTCCATCGCCAACTGTGCCTGTGCCAACTGCAGCCGCTGCATTGTCTCCAGCGC
>JAFYLX010000170.1 GCA_017556895.1 Bacillota bacterium
CATTTTCAACTTCAATTATTCCCCACACTTTATCTAAACCCAAGTCATAAAAAGCATAGCATAAGTTTAAGATGCCCCCCCGCGTACCTAGTCCCATACCTTTGACAGATTCATCGCCTATTAGACTATAATCTTCCGCAGTTTTGTTTTCCCTATCTATGTTCAATAAACCAAACGTACCAACTGGTTTACCTTTGTATAACAATGTAGCATCCCATCGATCAGTATCATTTTTCACCCTACCATACCACTTCTGTGTATTCTCAATAGTTAAAGGCAATTCATACTGAAGGTACTTGTTATTAGCCGGATTATTAACCCACTCAACTTTATAAGGAATATCTTCTTCTGAAAACTTTCTCAATTTTAAGTCCTTATATCTATACATACTAACTTGCCTCACGTCTATAATCATCCAATCTACCAGCAGGCACTTCAGCTCCAACTAAAATATCACTTCTTTTTACAGTTTTTATTGCCGTTAATACAATGATTCTGCAATCGCTGATAAATCCTATATTATTAATATAATTTACATCAAATAGAAACTTTTCATCCCATGTGGATGCATTTCTACCATTAATTTGTGCAAGGCCCGTTAAACCAGGTCTAACAGAATGACGTCTTCTTTCTTCATCCGTGTAATACGGCAGATACTCCACAAGTAGCGGTCTTGGTCCCACAATACTCATATCGCCCTTTAGGATATTCCAGAGTTCTGGAAGTTCATCTAAAGACGTGGACCTTAGGATTCTGCCATACTTGTTTAGTCTAATATCATCCGGTAGCAGATTTCCCTCATTGTCCTTGGCGTTGCTCATTGTACGGAACTTCACAAGTTTAAATATTTTCTCGTCCTTGCCAGGTCTCTCTTGAGTGAAGAAGGGATTACCCTGCATCGTAATTGCACCAATTACTGTTAGTAACAATAAAATCGGGCTTAGTACGATTAGCGCACATAGGGATAATGTAAAGTCTAATAATCTTTTTATGTATTTTTCGTAGATTCCAGGTTTATGATTGTTCATAAGTTTTGGTTATCTCCTTTTGGTCGTTTCTCTTAGAAACAACTCTTTACAATTTCAATAATTATGTCCTGCTCTTCCCTAGTCATCTTGATATCACTTGGAAGGCACAGCCCTCTATGGAAGATGTCTGCTCCTGCATCCTTGCCATCTGCAGTGACAAATGCATTATCCTTATACATTGGCTGCATATGCATAGGCTTCCAAATAGGTCTGCCTTCAGCATTGTACTTTGCTAACTTATCAAGGATTTCTGTAGGGCAAGTCTTGCCTTCTTCCTTGACATATGTTGCCCTATGGTCATCTCTAGTCTGCTGACACATAGCATCCTCATCTATCAGCATGCATGATAGCCAGTAGTTAGGCTCCATAGAATTTTCATCGAAAGGATTCATAGTGATAGGTAATTCCTTAAATCCTTCCTTGTATCTCATATATATTTCTTTTTTCTTTGCAATATGTTCTTCTAGATATGGCATCTGGCCTCTTACAACACCTGCAATAACATTACTCATTCTGTAATTGTAGCCGATATCCTCGTGCTGGTACCAGCTAGCAGGTTCTCTGGACTGAGTGGACCACTTGCGTACTAATCCGTCTCCTTTAGCATCATCTGTCAGCATCATACCACCGGATGAACCAGTGATAATCTTGTTGCCGTTAAAGGAAATGATATTGTACTTGCCGAATGTTCCTGCCTTCTTGCCTTTGAATGTGGCTCCCATAGATTCCGCGGCGTCTTCGATTAGAATCGCATCATGTTCCTTGCAGATTTCTAAGATTTCATCATACTTGGCAGGCGTGCCATATAGATCTGCTACCACGACTACCTTCGTTTCTGGATATAGTTCAAAGGCCTTTTCTAGTGCTTTTGGATCCATATTCCAAGTATCGTATTCAGTATCGATAAATACCGGTACTGCCTTTTCGTATAGCACAGGGTTTACTGTGGCAGCGAATGTCATATCAGTACAGAATACTGTATCTCCCTGCTTCACGCCAGCAAGCTTCATCGCCAGGTGAAGTGCTGAAGTACCACTTGATAGCGCAACTGCATGCTTGCAGTCCATATACTCGCAAACTGTCTTTTCGATTTCATTGATGTTTGCGCCTACAGTAGACATCCAGTTAGTTTCGTATGCCTCTGTCATATACTTAAGCTCATCTCCATGCATAGTTGGTGATGCAAGCCATATCTTGTTTTCAAAAGGTTTAAATTCCATATTGTATCCTTTATTTTTGTTTGCAGTTTTACTGCACCTTGTATGTCGGCACGATTTTGTGAACCAGTCTCTTTACTGCTTCAGGTTCGTCGTCATCTAGTGCATCTAGTTCGATGATTTTCTGTACGAACCAGTCGTAGTCGAATTCAAGCGTTTTTCCGATAAATATCAACTTATTGTCAGTGGAGTTTAGGCCTTCCTCTGCCATAAGTAGTTCTTCATATAGTTTTTCGCCCGGGCGCAGACCAGTGTAAACAATCTTGATATCTACGTCAGGTGTTAGATTGGATAATCTAATTAGGTTTCTAGCCATATCCGCAATCTTGACAGGTTCGCCCATGTCTAAAACGAAGATTTCTCCGCCCTTAGCTAGATATGCCGCCTGAAGTACTAATGAAACTGCTTCAGGGATTGTCATAAAGTAACGGATGATATCAGGATGAGTTACAGTTACAGGACCGCCCTCTGCAATCTGCTTCTTGAATAGCGGAACCACGCTACCGTTACTGCCTAGTACGTTACCGAATCTAACGGCTACGAACTCAGTATTTTCATAGCTCTGGTTCATCATCTGCATAACCATTTCGCAGATTCTCTTAGTAGCACCCATGATGTTAGTCGGGTTAACTGCCTTATCGGTGGAGATAAGAATAAACTTTTTAACACCAAAGTCTCCTGCCGCCTTTGCTGTCTTGAAAGTACCGATTGCGTTATTCTTAACCGCCTCGTTAGGGCTGTCTTCCATAAGTGGAACATGCTTATGAGCCGCCGCATGGAATACTATCGTAGGACGATACTTTTCCATTACCATACGGATTCGTTCTTCGTCTCTCACGGATCCAATTAGAACCTTCAGATTAAGTTCCGGATGCTCGTGTTTTAGTTCCTGCTGCAGTTCATATGCGTTA
>JAFYLX010000171.1 GCA_017556895.1 Bacillota bacterium
AGAGCCAGGTATATATCGGCAAGCCTAACTTTGCAAGAGCTCTTGTTAACAAGGGATACATCAAAGAAGTTAGCGAAGCCTTTGAACCGGGTAAATTCTTAGAATCACCTGAAATCAAGGCAATTCCGCACGAAAAACTGACTACGGAAGAAGCTATAAAGCTTATTACTAATGCAGGTGGCATTGCAGTTTTAGCTCACCCTTGCAAGATTAAGGGTCTTGGTGAGAGAGGAAGCGCCGAGTTTAAGAAGGCTTTCCAGCTTATGACTAAAGAACTAAAGGTTAAAGGCCTAAAGGGGATGGAGTGCATCTATCCTGAACATACGCCTGAAGAAGAATTCTTCTTCGTAAACACAGCGGCTAAGTTCCATCTTCATATTACAGAGGGAACTGATTTCCACGGTGACAAATAATTATAATTTACGACAAAATATACGAAAATATTAGACTGGAGATGATGGAGAGTGTCTTTATTTACAGATAGAAAAGTATGCGCAGCAGTAAGAAACAGAGAGGACTTTGAGGTTGCTTTAGAGTCCAAGGTAGATGTAATTTATCTGCTTTATTCAAGCATTTTGACTCTAAAACAGCACATTGACGAGGGACATGCTGTAGGCAAAAAAATCTTTGTCCACATGGACTTTGCAGAAGGTATCGGCAAAGACCGCGCAGGGTTAGAATTCGTTAAGGGCTTAGGCGCAGAAGGTATCGTAACAACGAGAACTAACTTAATTAGACCGGCAAAAGAACTGGGATTATTCACAATCCAGCGTTTCTTCATCGTGGACTCACACTCTGTTGATACAGCCGTAGAATCCATTAGAATTGCAAAACCTGACGTTGTTGAGATCATGCCGGGAGTTGTTAGAAAAAAGATTCGTGAGTTTGCTGAAAAAGTATCTACTGACATTCTGGCAGGCGGTTTAGTTGAATTCCCAGAAGACGTAGACTTAGCACTTGAAGCGGGAGCCTCTGCTGTTTCAACTAATGATAGAAAGCTATGGAATTATAGATAATATTTGTCTTAATAGAAGATAGGGGGAAATGATATGAAAATTAAGTTTTGTGGTGCGACAACTAGTGTAACGGGATCATGTCATTTAATTACAACTGACAAGCATAAGATTCTTCTCGATTGTGGTCAGTTCCAGGGTGGAAAGACCTTGGAGGCTATGAATTATGAGGCTTTTCCGTTTGCGGCAGACGAAATCGAGGCGGTAATACTTAGCCATGCCCATATAGACCACTGCGGCAGATTGCCTTTGCTTGTTAAAAGGGGATTTAAGGGTGCTATTTATTGCACCGATGCTACGGCAGATTTATTAGATGTAATGCTAAAGGACAGTGCCTTTATTCACGAAAAGGATGCAGAAATGCAGACTAGAAAGAACCTTAGAGGCGGCAAACCTGCGGTAGAACCTCTATATACTATGAAAGATGCCGAAGCAGCATTAAAATTAGTAAAACCTATGTTATATAACAGTCTTGTTGAGATAAACCCAGAGATGGAAATCTGCTTTAATGATGCGGGTCATATCCTAGGATCTGCCATTACAGAACTATGGGTGCGTGAGGGCGAAAACACTTCAAAAATCGTTTTCTCCGGGGACCTTGGTGTAATAGATAGACCTATCTTAAGAGATCCGGTAAAGATTAAAAAGGCCGACTATGTAATTATGGAAACAACTTACGGTAACAGATTACATCCGGCAAATTCAACAAGCATAGACGAACTAATTAATATTACTTTAGAAACTGTTAAGAGGGGTGGAAGCGTTGTAATCCCATCCTTTGCAGTAGGCAGAACGCAGGAACTTATATACCAGTTCAATATGTTCTACGAGCAGCATCCTGAGTATCAGGAAGCACTAGGCAACGTGAATGTATATGTCGATAGCCCGATGGCGACTACTACTACCGAAGTATTCAAGAAGAATGCTCAGGTATTTGATGCAGAAACTAAGGAATTCATCTTAAATGGTGACCATCCTCTTGATTTCAAGAACCTTAAGTTCACTAGAAACACTGCGGATTCACAGATGCTAAATATGGACAAATCTCCAAAGGTAATTATTTCTGCCAGCGGTATGTGTGAAGCGGGAAGAATCCGCCATCACCTAAAGCATACCCTTTGGGATGAAAGAAACAGCATAGTTTTTGTAGGTTATCAGGCTGAGGGAACTCTTGGTAGACAGCTTATTCAGGGAGCAACGGAAATCAAACTATTTGGCGAAACTGTAGTTGTAAATGCTCAGATTCATAACCTGGAAGGTTTTTCCGGGCATGCAGATCAGAAGGGTCTTTTAGACTGGCTAGGCGGTTTCCAGGTAGAGCCTAAACAGATTTTCCTAGTTCACGGAGAACTTGAATCCAAGCAGGATTTTGCCGAAGTCGTTAGAAATCAGTTTGGATATAGACCTGTGGTAATTACAGCAAACTCTGAGTTTGAGCTTGAAACAGGCAAGTTGCTAAGCAAGGAAGAAGTAATCCACGATGCATTGGATGAAGAAGAAATCGCGGGATTAAAGGATAGAATTGCTAGCATCAAGGCAGAGCTTGACAATATCCTTACAAGTACTCAAGGTGCTATGGAACAGAAGATTTCTTCAGAAAAATTAAATTCCATCAATAGCATTATCCTTGAACTTGAGAAGGCTTCCGTAAACTTAGGATCATCCATTACGGCGGAAGACAGGGATACGACTCCGCTTAGTGAACAAAAATAGTAGAATTTTGGGAGCGATTTATGGAAAAAATAATCGTAATAGGCATTGCCGGAGGCACAGGCTCAGGCAAGAGCACTATGGTTAACAAGATAAAGGAAGAATTCAAGGATCAGATTACTATGATCAGTCATGACTATTACTATAAGAGACATGATATTCCTTTTGAAGAGAGAAAAAAGCTAAATTATGACCATCCAGATGCCTTTGATACCGATCTTATGATTGAACATGTTAAGGCACTTAAAGAATGGAAAGAAATAGAAAGACCGGTTTACGATTTCACAATACATAACAGGGTTGATGAAACGGTAACAGTTAAGCCTGCTAAAGTTATAGTTGTAGAAGGTATCTTGATCTTTGAGAACAAGGAGCTTAGAGATCTTTGCGACATTAAAGTTTATGTGGACACTGATGCAGATGTAAGAATACTTAGAAGAATTCTAAGAGACGTAAACGAAAGAGGCAGAACTCTCGATTCTGTAGTCACTCAGTATCTAACTACAGTAAAGCTTATGCACGAACAGTTTGTTGAGCCAAGCAAAAAATTTGCTGATATCATTGTGCCGGAAGGTGGCTTCAATGTAGTCGCATTAGAAATGCTTAGCCATAGAATCCATTCTCTGCTAAAATAACGCAAGTTTCAAATTTCATAATAAAACAAGCACGCCGTGACCCGAAGGTGACTTTGGGAAGCGGCGTATTTTTTTGGCTTTCATCAATTTACCAAAATCCTGCAAATAAAAACGGATTTCGTCATTTTTTGAAAAAATTCGTTGAAGAGTAGTAATTGTTATGCTAGAAAAAATGCGAGAGGAGAGGTAAATATGAACAGGGAATATCAATCAAAAAAACTTAAAGAATATGTGCTGCCGGAAACGGTGTATCGCCAGGCGTTATGGGCCGTAAAGGACGTTGCGAGATTAAAAGAGGAACTCAACAAGGCAATTGAGAACATTGACAACATTCATAGCCCGAACTTTTTCAATGAGTCTATTGGCAAAGGAATATATAGCGACACTACTGCGAAGAAAGCTGACAGGCTCATAACTATAACCAATAGGATAGATAGCATTGAGGCAGCTTTGTTTTCCGTTCCTGAAAAATATAGACAAGGGCTAAGAAACAAACTTATGGAAGGCGGCTCTTTTGGGGATCAATTTCATCCTAATACATGGAAAAAATGGCAGCAGGTCTATATATATCATGTGGCAAAGAATCTGGGTTTAATATAGATAAGCGTGTCGAAAGATTTTCTGAAGAAAATAAAACTATTTTGGGAACTGTGCTGAAATCAAAGTTTGTAAGTGCTACCATAGTATCATCAGATAAAAAGGGGTGATAAAAATTGAATAAGAAGCTGATTGGATTTGTAATGATTGTTATGTCCCTCTCGTTGATGGGGGTATGGGAGTTTTGGGGCAGAGAAGAATTATCTTATGAAGACATACTCGTGCTAAAAGAACCGCTTGAGGCAGGGACTATACTCACAGAGGAGAGTTTCGCACTCAAGAAAGCCGATTCACCAACAAAGGAAGCTTTGCGTCCAGGGGATAAGAGTGAATTGATAGGCCTTGCTACATCGCAGTACGTTGCAGATGACCTTGAGCTTAGACGAGAGTATTTTACGCCGGCAGAGTATCAAGTTGGCGGAGACACGGGGAAGGGGATAATGGCTCTTTCAATGGATTGGCTCTTATCCTATCCTCAAACTTTAAGAAGAGGCGATAAGGTAGGGCTATATAAAGAGAATACGAAGCTAGGGGAATGCGTAGTAGCCCATGTTAGAGATAGCGCCAACAATGAGGTTGTTTTTTCTTCGGGAGATAGATTTAGCTCCACTGGAACGGCCTTGTATGTAGAAGTGATTGGAGAAATAGGAACACTGGTAGGTATCTCGAAAGAAGCTGCAAAAGGAAGTCGGTTTTCGCTGATTAATATGCAGTAGGGGGCGATACTATGAACAATAATATGTTTGATGATTTTTATAGGTTATGCAAATCTGTGGAAGCGGTGTTTGATAAAGAATGGAGAGGTGCCGAGGAGTGGGAGAAACAAGAAAAGCTGGAAAAAGAGAAGAAGGCCATAATGGGGTATGATGCAGAGCGTCAATATTATATTGCAAAGATAAGGGAGGCCTTTTCGGAAATTTTAAAAGATGAGCATATATATTTTCCGCCTTGGTATAAGAATTTAGAAGATGGCGTGTTTGCTGAACTTTATGGTTTAGCGGGCTTGACTCCTTGGGTGTATGATTATACTGATGAATATAAGGAGTCATCTTCGGCCAAATTAATTGGAGACAGGCTATATTGCCTAATAGATGGAAAGTCGGTATTGCAGCCGCAGAGAATCAGCCTAGAAAGGCGCAATCAGCTGAAACGTGCGCTTTTTTTAGCTACACCGGAAGAACGAATAGAAAAGGGATTTCATGAGATTTATCTTCATAACGGCATAAGAATAAGCATATTCTCCGGTGAAAAGACAAAAGAAGGCGAAGACATAATGGTCTTTAGAAAGTACTTGCTAAAGGAACTTACTTTCGAGAAACTAGCAGAACTTGGCACCATTCCCGCTGACAGCGTAGAGCTCTTTAAGATCATGATTAAAATAGGGTTTAACGTACTATTTGCGGGGCAGGTTAGGAGTGGGAAGACGACCTTCATGCAAAGTTGGCAGAAATATGAGGATAAAAGCCTCGAAGGTATGGCAATAGCCACAGATCCGGAGACACCTTGGCACAAGATTATGCCAGAGGCTCCCATCATGCAGATTACGGCAGATGGCAGAGATCTGGCGGCGATATCGAAGGCACTTTTGAGAGGCGATAACGACTATGTTCTCCTAGAAGAAATGAGAGATGCTTATGCATATAAACTGGCTATAGATATAACGTCCATCGGTACTAGGAGGAGCAAGGCGACCATTCATGCGGGTAATCCACTAGACATACCATATAAGATGGCGGCGTCCATCTTAGCAGAGTTTGGCGGAGACTATAAAGGCATACTTTCACAAATCTTTAGAAATTGGCATTATGTATTTGAACTCTATCAAGATCCAAAGGATAGGAGTAAAAAAAGGCTCAAATCAATAAGTGAATATAGGTATGATATTGAGCGAGATTTAGTTTCCATACATACCATATGCAAATACGACCATGAGAATGGAAGATGGCGATGGAAATGGGATATAGGGGAGGATAAGATAGAAATGGGAAACTTACAGCCTGAAGAATTTAAGAAGATGAAGAATATGATTAAGATGCTGGAGTCAAGGAATCCTTTGATGGAGCATACGGTAGTGTATCCAAGATACTATAAGAGCGAAGGAGAACATAGGGATGTACGTTGAACTCTTATTGACAATAGTAAGCGTTATAGGGGTAGGCGTATTCTATTGGGCGGAGATTGAAGCATTTTGCCAGGGGCTTAAGATTAGAAGCATAGGAAATCCTTTGTCAAAGTCAAACGAGTCTATAGGCGATATATATTATATGCCTGAAGGACTCAACCAGGGCATAAGCAGGCTGATTAAAATAACCACAGGTGTAGACTGGAAGTATTCTGTTTTCTGCTTTTGGCTAATTACTGCAATAATTACGACTATTACTGCAATATTAACTTTTGGCTTTATCAAGGGCGTTTTAAGGCTACTTCTGGTAAGCGTAATTGCCCTTGTGCCACTGGTCTTGCTACTGGCTAGGTTACAGGCACTTAGAATAAAGAATTCTAAAGAGGGTAAAATACTAATCATAGAACTACTGGATAATTACAAAATTCATTATTATAACATGCAGCATGCGGTGGAAGTAACCGCGCTGACTATAGAAGAAGCACCTAACTGTAAGAAGCTTCTTTTTAATTTGTCAAAAGGCCTAAATAGGGCATCAGGTAGCGATCAGATAAAAGAACTTCTTGTAGACTTTAAATACGCTGTAGGAACATCCTGGGCAGGGATTTTGGCAGACAATATATTTTTCGCGCTAACCTCTGGGCTTAGGGTGGATATTGCCCTTGAGGACTTGATAAACTCCGTTGCCATGGCCGAAGAAGTTGCCGAAAAATCCAAGAGAGAAAACAATGAAGCAGGACTTATTATTAAATATCTAATACCGGGGTGTTACTTGCTTACTATTATAGGGGCAGTCAAATTCTTTGGACTTAGACCAGGGGAGTTTTTTTATTATCAATTTTGTACTGAAGCAGGAATAAGCTGGTTTTCGGCAATAATTGTTATGTACATTGTAAGCTTGATAGCAAAGTTCTTTTTGACCCAGAGCAAGTTGGATTTGTAGGTGATGATATGATATATACGTTTTTATTAATGATTTGCGCTATAGGAGTATTCATAGCATATAGAGACGATATAAAGCGAGTTGTTCTATATATAAAAGAAAAGGAATTGTTTAAAAAGAGAAAAGAAGCTATCGACTATTGGGTGATGAAAAAGCGAAAGAGCAAAATGGATAAGGAACTCTTTAGTAGCAGCATCATATTGAAAAACCTATCTCTTGTACAGGGGGATAATGCTTTTTCCGCCGACTATATGTACGAGAAACTAATGGAAAACAGCGTGGTTCTGAAGCCTGTGTATGGACAAATGCTGACATTGTATAGAAGTCGAAATAACAGCGAGGCGTTCAAGGTATTGCCGTCGGTGGTGGGGACGAAAGCTTCCAAAAATTTCGCTATTATACTATCTAAACTTGAGAAACTAAACCCTGCGGAACTCGCTAAGCAGATGGAGGTATTTCAAAGGTCTATGATGGGAAACAGGGTGACATACGCCATCAAAAGGGTCCAGAGGAACAGCCTTGTTTTGACAGTGCTGGCGACTGTGACAGTGTTCGTTTTATTGCTTAATTTTATAGTAGTTGTCGTGCTTTTAGACACCATTGATACGTTGAATCAGTTATTTATTTAAATACTATCGTCGCACATAAATTGCGACAGAGGGGAGTTTGAGATGAAAAATCTAATTATTATCATAGGGACAATCTTGCTTGGGGTTATAATCGTGGACTCTTTGGTGCTTGGTGACACCAATTCGTTAAAGAGCACCGCAGAGGGGATTATGGAAAGAGGGTCACAATCCATAACTTCGTCATTAGATTTTGACAGCATGATGGCAGGCTAGGCATATGAAGAATTTGATTATAATCATAGGGACGACTTTGCTCGGAGTGATCATCTTCAATATGATGGTCGGTGACGGAGAAAATAGCCTAAAAAACGTAACGAGAGATGTGATGATGGAGACAATAGAATATTATGAAAGATTTGATAACTACAATTAGTTCGATAATGATTTTATCGGTGTTTGTAATGCAGTTTTGTTCAAATCAGGTTTTGCAAGCAAAGATTCTTATGGCGGACGCTGCAATAGATAATATTAAGATAGAAGCCGGTGAAGATAGTATGGAAGCTACAGGTAGCAGTGGCTTTGACAAACAGAAAATACAGTTAGCTTCATGTTTTGACTGCTCTCCTAGCGATGTTTTGGTTATAGAAAATCAAGACAAGATAATATTCGCGGCCCCTATAGAAAATATCATAGCATGCGGTGAGTTTTTGGGCATAGATGAAGAAGTAAATCGCTGTACATATACTAGGGAGGTTTTGGTAGAATGAAGAATTTGATAATCACTCTAGCCATTGTAATTCTAATGACTTTGCTGAATGATTTTCAGCTATATACACTGGCTTTGATGCGTTGATAAAATGTGAAGATTAGGGGAACAAACTTGACATAGATTAGCATATATTGTAAAATATTTCGGTGTAAAAGGGAGTAACTGGCATCGTAAGATGTGGTATTCGCGTCAATACGATTAATTTTATATTAATCCGCAAATATCTTAAATAGTAAGACTTTTATCGTATATACTATTTTTATATGGTAAGAGTCTTTTTTTTGTGACTTTTAACCGGAAAGGAAGAAGAAAAATGCAATACTACTTAAAGTCTAAAGAAGAAGCTTTAGCTGAAGTAAAGACTTCTATCGAAGGTCTTACATCTGCAGAGGCTGAGGCTCGTTTAGCGGCAAACGGCAAGAACAAATTAGAAGAACCACCGAAGGATACTCTTCTTAAGAAGTTCTTATCACAGTTTGCAGACCCAATGATTATCATTCTTATTGTAGCTGCAGCGATTTCTGGCGTGACTGCGTTCTATTCAGGCGAAAGTTTCGCTGACGTAATCATCATCATGGCTGTAGTTATCATCAACGCTGTACTTGGTGTTTACCAGGAAAGCAAGGCTG
>JAFYLX010000022.1 GCA_017556895.1 Bacillota bacterium
TGATATTGCTACGGATATTCCTGTATTAGATGCTGACGGCAAGAAGTCCGGTACTGCATTCGCTAAGCTAGGCCGAGCTTATTCCTATGGAGACGGCATGGAAACAAGCTGCATGAATACCATCGATGCAGTGTCTACGCTGATGCACGGAGTCGAAATCGACCAATTCATTTCGCTAAACATGGAGGCACTTCGCATCCTTAGCGAGGCTGCAGATGTGGAATTCGGCGACGATGAGGATATGTCCATAAACGACGTTCTATACGCTTTAAAGGACGTGGCAGAGTCAGATCCGTCAGTATTTCTAACTAAGTACAAGGAAATCTCTAAGTACCTAGTTACTGACTGCTCCATCACGACTTGGGGCTCCATATTCGGTGAATACGGCGAGTTCGAGATGAACAAGTCAATCTACCCTGATGGCAAGAACGTCCAGGGCGAAGACGGCTGGGAATACCACCTAGATGAAGAAAACTTTAAACTAATTGTTTTAAAATATCTATTTGCAGAGAAGCAGTAAAAAATCATAGCATTTTACCCCTGGCATTAATCTCATACTATATTAAGAGATAAGGGCTAGGGGTATTATTTTGAGCACCATAGTGCCAAAATAAAATGCAATCCTATTGACACTGTTTGCGTCGCTAGATATAATAATCATGAGGTGAATTGTATGGTAGATTATTCTAGATATCCGGACGGAGAAAGATACTATTCTGGTGCAGAACGAAAAAAATCCATTATAATTTCTGGGGAACCATATTTGATAAAATTTCAAAAAAACTCACGTGAAGGCTTAAGATTTAATCATGTTTCGGAGTACCTTGGAAGTCATATTTTTGCTATGCTTGGTATTGAAACTCAAGAGACGTTTTTAGGAACATACAAGGGTGAAAATGTAGTTGCAATAAAAGATTTTCTCGGTGAAGATGAAGTGTTTGTGCCCTTTAATGGTGTGGGTGATAGTTCCCTTGAGCAGGATAAAGAAAAATACCAGTACTCCTATGAAGACATAATTGGAATGCTGCAGGATAATGTAAAACTCACAAATGTGGAGCAAACAATTGATTTGTTTTGGGATATGTTTATTATAGATGCCTTGATAGCAAATTTTGACCGTCATGGAAGCAATTGGGGATTTATTAAGAAGGATAACAAGTACAGACTTGCGCCTATTTTTGATAATGGCTCCAGCCTGTTTCCGCAGCTTAATACAGATGAGAAGATAAAAGCTGTTCTTTATAATCAGGAAGAAATAGATAATAGAATTTATAAATTCCCTACTTCACAAGTTAAATATAACGGAAAGAAAAGTTCATACTATGAAATCATCTCAAGTCTCGAATTTGAAGAATGCAACAATGCATTAATAAGAATCGTAGAAAGGATTGACTTTAACAAAATAAACAATCTAATTGATTCCTTAGATAACATTAGTGACATGCGCAAAGCGTTTTATAAAACAATTCTTTCTCAAAGATATGAAAAAATATTGCTAGAGTCATATAATAAACTAAAATAAAGATAAAGGAGGGAACTTAGATGCGAGCAGTAGTTACAAACTGGCAGCCTAGAAACAGAATTACGACACCGCTGACAGGTGAACCCTCTTATGTTAATTCTGGAATCATAAAGGCTGTAATGAAGAGTGGCGACAAGATTAGCGTTGCTCAAATTGATTACCAAGAATTTGATGAAGAGAACTTTCAGTACACTATCACACCATATTGGGAAATTATTGACGGGTTACCGGCGACTGTATTTCAAGGAATTCCGGGCATTGATATGGATCTTAGATTAGAAACATACTACAGAGTTAATTATATTCCTACTTTCATTGCAGAAAGGACTCCGTCTGAAAACAGAGAGGATTTGTGGGAGCTTCTTGAATCTGTAGGTCTAGATTATTATGACAGATTTGAATGGCTACTAAGGACTACTCTTCGAAGTGCGAATGATAATTTAATCGTTGAAAGAAAGCAAAAAAACAAAACTGTAACAAGATTTTATAAAGATGCATTAGAAAGCTTGCAGTACGGAGACAAGATAATTGTAGATAATATTATTGATCTTGGACAAACTTTGGCAGGTTATACAGATGCAATATTTTATGCAGCAATAAAAGGAATTGATATTGAAAGCAACGATGGTGAATTGTTAATTGATAGAGAAGCACGCCAATCGATCGTCCCTATAGTAGTTGCACAAAAGATTATTGAATATAATCAGCATAAGAATAATAGAAGATTAGGCATAGATAAGGCAAAAAAAGACGGCAAGTATTCAGGCAGAAAGCCTATTGCTGTAGATGAAGAAGTCCTTAGACAAGTAGATAAAGAGATTAAAAATGGCCTAATTACAGTGGAAGAGGCAATGCGGAGAACAAAAATAAAATCCAAATCAACCTTTTACAGAAAATTGAGAGCATTAACATAATGCCAATATATATTAATGTATTACGAGAAAAGGAGAACTGCCATGGCTAAAGCCGTATATATTGCCGAAAAGCCCAGCGTTGCGCAGGATTTCGCCAAAGCTTTAAAACTTAATACGAAGCGAAAAGACGGCTACTTAGAGTCAGACGAAGCTATCATTACGTGGTGCGTTGGTCACCTGGTGACTATGAGCTACCCGGAAAGCTACGACCCTGCCCTAAAGAGATGGAGCCTTGAGTCTCTTCCTTTCATTCCTACCGACTTCAAGTACGAGGTCATTCCATCAGTAAAGAAGCAGTTTGACACTGTTAAGTCCCTTCTTACACGAGATGACGTAGACACCATTTATGTCTGCACCGACTCCGGGCGAGAAGGGGAATACATATATCGTCTAGTGGAGCAGATGTCAGGAGTTATCGGAAAGGAAAGACGCCGCGTATGGATAGACTCCCAGACTGACGAAGAAATCCTCCGTGGTATCAAGGAGGCAAAGGACCTATCTGAGTATGATAATTTATCATCCTCAGCATATTTAAGAGCCCAGGAAGACTATCTGATGGGCATAAACTTCTCCAGACTCCTTACCCTAAAATACGGGGAAAACATCTCAAGAATCCTAGGTAATAGACACACCGTAATATCCGTGGGCCGCGTTATGACCTGCGTACTAGGCATGGTGGTATCACGCGAGCGAGAAATCAGAGACTTCGTCAAAACTCCGTTCTATAGGGTTATGGGTAAGTTCTCTGTGCCTGGTGAGGAGGCGCCGAACGCCGCCGATGCTAAAGCTTCGGCACATTGTTTCGACGGCGAGTGGAAAGCAGTAGAAGGCTCTAAATACTTCGAAACGCCTCTTCTATATAAGGAAAACGGCTTCAAGAAGAAGGAGACTGCCGAAGAAATGATTACATCGCTATTAGGCGATAATAGTGGAGATGCCTCAAATCAAGGCCCTCAGGCTCGAATTGTGTCCATTGAAAAGAAAAAAGAAAAGAAGAATCCGCCGCTCCTATTTAACCTGGCGGAACTACAAAATGAATGCTCAAAGCGCTTTAAGATAAGCCCTGATGAAACCCTAAAGTTCGTTCAGGATTTATACGAA
>JAFYLX010000172.1 GCA_017556895.1 Bacillota bacterium
AGAATCGATCCATATTGCGGAAATTCCAATAAGCCTACGAAGTCAGTCCCGTCAATCGACAGAGTTGCCATCGCATTGTCTCTACGTTCCTCTAGCGTAGCTCCCTCAGGATCTGGTATTATCTGCTGGATTATGCTGATATACTCATATGTTTTTTGCTCTGATGCATGAATATTCCATTGCCACGTAAGTAAAAGAATCATTGCACCCAGAATTAGGCACAAGCCAACAATTAACAAAATTCTTCTAATAATATTGTTTTTTCTTCTCATCATACACGGCTTCTCTTTCTTGTGATTCCTAAGATAATAAACATAGTGCCGGAAATCATCATAAGGATGGACCACAACATAACATTTGAAGTATCACCCGTTTGAGGTCTCTCAGGCCCTTCGTTAGGATCTCGATCCAGTGTATTAGTTATCACAAATGACGTTTCTTTTTCATCAACGGTCATCGTATATCCTGATGGGATATTTCTTTCAACAACCTTCCAATTAGATACATCATTTTTTGCTTTCCAGCTATATGTCCAGTTATTATCATCCGAAAGTTTGACTATTTCATAGCTCGTCCCTTTATAGAATATTTCTACTTCTATGCTTTCAGGACGGTTCTTTTCGTCGTCACCTTTCCACAGCTTCGTTACTCTGAGTTCAATTACTTCATCTAGCCCTGCCGGGGGAATAATCTCACACTTTGCTTTTACCGCAACTTGATACTGCCATAAGCCGTCTGTGCCTAGTCCCGGTAAGGCGATTAAAGCAGAGTCAAATACATATGTTGTCTCGTCTTTAATTGCACTGTCTGCAACCGCTAAATAAAGCCCCGGATTTAATTCATCAAAAGATACTTTTCCTTCTGAGTCCGTAAGGGCATCAAAATCTGCTACAACACCGTTAGCGAGTATGTATGACTCCAAAGTTGAGCCAATAGCATTCCATTCGCCAGTTGTCTGTATGCCATTAAGAATCAGATTAGATTCCTCAAAAGAGGATGCAAGGGTATATTGATAATCCTTAGATGCATCCGCAATTTTATAGAGCTTTATAGGCAGCTTAGAAAAGACTATATCTTCACTGCAATAGGACATAGTCAAAGAACAGTTTTTCTCTGTATCTATCTGCTCTTTTGCGTCTGTTGTTGAGGCCGCCTGCGCTTGGCACGGCAATAAAAACAGGCAAAGGTACAGTACAAAAATGATTAGCCCCATTCTTCTTTTAGCCATTCTTCTTCCTCCTTTGAAATAAGTGGTTTGCTACCCTTATCCCTATATTTAACCATTAAAACGATAAGTAAAATTAGCAAGATTGGTGCTGCAACTACAGGCGTTGCCACCAATGAGTCGATTCTATATGCACCGGAGGTAACATGTAAAATCGGCGCGGCATTTTCAATGCGGGTTCCCCTTACAAGTAATCTATGGGAATTGACTCCATATGGAGTACAAGTAAGCAATGTACACAGATCTTCACCCGGTGAAATTTGTATATCATTAGCCACATCCGGTTTAACAATCTTTATTTGGTCTACCTGATATGTGACCGTTCTATCTAATACGGTAATGGTAAAGGTGTCTCCAAGCTCCATCTTATCAAGTTCAGTAAATAGTTTTGCATGCGGTAGTCCACGATGTGCCGATAAGACACAGTGTGTGCTTTCACCACCTATAGGCAAGGATGTTCCTTCCAAGTGGCCACAGGCAACGTTCAATACTTCTGCTGATATTCCGTGATACAAAGGCAATTCAACACCTAATTTAGGAATCGAAACATAGCCCATAATACCATTTCCGCTAATATTCAAAATACTGTTATATCCTTGCACCTCGCTATAATTTATCAGAGGTGCACTAAGTGCACTCAATTCAGAGTTATATCTTTCTGCCTCCACAAAGTAGGCTTCATAGTCTTCTGGTTCCAGCGACTCTAGAACCTGCCTATAGTCTTCAACTGCTCGTGTTTGAGTTTTGGTATTCCAATATTGGCTCACTGATGGATAAAGCAGTCCACAGATACCTACGAAAAGCATCAGAACCAATATTATTTCTATTTTATTGTTCTTCATAAGCATCTCTCCACTGCTTTAAAAGGATTGTGGCGGATGACAAACCTGCCATCCGCCCCTCATTTAACTTCTAATAAAACGCAATATATGTATTAATAAATTATTCTTCGAATACAGACATCTTCTTGCGTGTAATCATGAATACTGCAGCTAATACTACAAGAATTGATCCACCACAGATTAGGAAGAATGTACCCTGTGCACCTGTTTCAGGAAGAACAGTACCTGTTTTGTTTACGATAGCTTCTTCGATTACACCTGTAGAATGAAACTCACCTGTGCTAAGGTTTCCACCTTCTAACTTAGTAAGAGCTGGATCGTCAGCAGTTTTGCTATGTTCAGCGGAAATTGTAAATTCGATGTCATTCATCTTGTTGTAACCTGCAGGAACAGTTGTTTCCTCTAACTTATAGTTGCCATCGTCAAGACCTACCCAAGTAAATGTTGTCATGTCAGCACCCTTAAGTTCATTGCCAATTGCAACATAATTACCATCAGTACCCTTCTTATAAAGAGTAAATCCTGCGCCCTTTAAAGGTTCATTATCTGCGTCAGTCTTATTAATAACTACTTTATAAGTATATACTTCAACTCTGTCAAACTCAGTTTTACCAGTTCCATCGCTATAAGGATCGTTTGAGAATTCAAGATATACTTCATTGGAGTTGCCTGCAGCACCAACAACAGCATCATCTTTGTCTAAAGTCGCTTCGTAGTAAACCACGAAAACAGTGTCCTTTGTTACGTCTTTAATTCCTAGTACGTTATTACAAGCTACTTCAAATGTGCAGCCATCTGTTAAACCATTAGTTTTTACTTGGAAATTAGCAGTAACATCCTTTTCAGGTGATTCTAACTTTACATCAGCTTCCGCTGCATCCTTAGTGCTATACATTAAAACTTTAACGGAAGATTCTTTAAATTCTAAACCATCAGAAAGTTTATCGTGGAATGCTAATTTATAAGTTTCATAATTCGCTACGTTGCTAGGTAAAGTTGCAGTAAGCTTGAATGGAACTGTGTCGCCCATGTCATGGTCAGCAGAATCCTGCCATGCATTATCTTTGATTTCGCTATCAGTACTGTCAGTAATATCCTGTACTTCTTTTCGATAGTAGGAAGTCCAGTCTTCGGAGTAATCACTACTGGGTCCTGACCAGCTGTGTCTACCATAACCAAAGAGTTAGCTTCGTTCTGATTAGTAAGGCCTGTTACGTCAGCAAAAATCCAGTAACCCTGAGCAATCTCGTCGTTGTTGCCAGTTAAATTATTATCAGCTGCAATTCCAGCTTTTTTGATTGCTCGGTAAAGGCGATCGGCTACATCACGCATGCTCTTATAAGTACCATTTTCATCGCTTTCCTGCTCATTGAGATATGCCATAATCCATGCATCTTTCTGTGCAGTTGTTATGCCTGTAGAATCAACA